>JBDKKQ010000214.1:0-3209 GCA_039796015.1 Verrucomicrobiota bacterium | reverse complement strand
TTGGAGTTTTTGGGAGATGCGGTGATCCAGTTGGCCGTCACTTCGGAGTTATATCACCGGTTTCCTGGATTGGGTGAGGGTGCTCTCACGCAGGCGCGGGCTCAGTTAGTCAATCGAACATCGCTGGCCGGGCAGGCTCGACGTCTCGAGTTGGGAAAGCACGTCATCCTCAGCCGCGGCGAAGATTCGACCGGCGGGCGATTCCGTAGTTCGACCTTGGCCGATGCCTTCGAGGCGATCATTGGAGCAGTCTATGTAGACGCCGGGTTCGAGGCCGCTCGTCAGAGGCTGATGGACCTCATTCGCGAGGGAGGAACCGAGATGGTGGAACTGCCCAACCTGGACAATCCCAAGGGTGACCTTCAGGAGCAATTGCAGGCCAGTTCGCCTGAGGCCCCCCGTTACGAATTGCTCGATACCGAAGGGCCAGATCATGACCGGACCTTCCGGTGCGCCGTATTGCACGGCGGCATCGAGTTGGCTCGAGGGGTGGGTCGTAGCAAGAAGGCGGCTGAAAGCAACGCGGCTTTCTTGGCGCTCCAGAAACTTAAGGTCTCCCTCGTGCCCCCTGCTCCTGAGGGCCCTTAAGCCCTCTTTAATCCTTCGAGGGAGTGCAAGCTCAGCAACGTTCCGCAATTCACGGAAAGTTGCCGGTTTGAAACCCGCGGTTTTGCCGGATCCTCGGATCGGTTTTCTTCCGAGGTGAGCGCCCGCGCTTCTTCATTCTTCCAGAGGAGGCCGAATGCGTCCGGGGACCACCAGAGGTAATCAGAATTCGTTTCGAGCAACCGACAAGCTCAGGCCGGATCGATGATCCGTTGAGTTTCTGGGCTCAGTGGTTTTCAAACCGGCAGGTTTCATCGGTTTTCACACCGTCACTGACAGTGCAAGCCCGCACGAAGTATCGGGTCGGGTCTTGGGTCGGATTCATCGACCTTCAGTGAGCAACCAATGGTCGTCGGGTTGGCTCTGCTGTCAGGCTGTCAGTCCTTCCGGGTTTTGGTGAGCTCGGACTCATCGACCTGCCGCAGGGGCTGCTGGACCGTTGGAAGCGGTGGCGGCCGTGAGTTCGGCAAGGCGCTTGGCCAGGGTGGCCTCTTGGATTTTTTTCGCCAATTCAGGCTTCTCAGCCAGCGTCCTGCGGGCGGCATCCTTGCCCTGACCGATGAGTTCACCCTGGAACTGAATCCATGCACCCTTCTTATCCACGGTGCCGACGCTGAGAGCCACATCGAGCAGCGAGCCCTCCTTGTCGATGCCGTGATTGAAGAGAATATCGAACTCCGCCTCGGCAAACGGGGGGGCGACCTTATTCTTTACGATCTTCACCTTCACGTGGTTGCCGATGGTTGCGCCTGAGCCGTCTTTGATCGCCTCTTTGCGTCGGATGTCGATGCGGACGCTGGCGTAAAACTTCAGGGCTTTACCGCCTGGGGTGGTCTCGGGGCTGCCGAACATCACGCCCACCTTCTCGCGCAATTGGTTGGTGAAAAGGCAGGTGGTCTTGGCCTTGCTGAGGATGGCGGTGAGCTTGCGCAACGCCTGACTCATGAGGCGGGCTTGCATGCCCATGGTGGCCATGCCCATCTCGCCTTCGAGTTCGGCCTTGGGCACCAGCGCGGCCACCGAATCGATGACGATGATGTCGATGGCTCCAGAACGGGCCAGCGTCTCGCAGATGGTCAAGGCCTCTTCGCCGGAGTCGGGTTGGGAGACCAGAAGTTCATCGACATTCACTCCAAGTTTCTTGGCGTAGGAAGGGTCCAGAGCGTGCTCAGCATCGATGAAGGCAGCGACACCACCGGCCTTCTGGGCGTTGGCGATCAGGTGCAGCATCAGAGTGGTTTTTCCGGAGGATTCTGGACCGTAGATTTCCACCACACGGCCACGGGGCACGCCGCCCACACCCAGCGCGAGATCGATAGCGAGTGCCCCAGTGGGGATGACCTCGATGGGTCGGGAGACTTGGGATCCGAGGCGCATGATCGCCCCCTCGCCGTAGGCTTTGGTGATGGAGGCGATGGCGGATTCAAGCTCCCGCTGTTTGGCTGCGGAGATCTTGGGCACCTCAGCAACGGCGGTGGGTTTGGTCTCGGCGAGTTTAGTCTCGGTGAGTTTTGTCTCGGCGGTTGGGGTCTTCTTTTCGGGGATTTTTTCGGCCATAGGGGAGTCGGTTAGAATGAGGTTAGAGAAACAGTTTAGTTTGAAAATTAATTGGAATGGGTCAGAGCGAGGTCGATGTCCGGATCGATCTGCCAGCGGGCGGCTAGGGATTCAAGTTCGCTGTCTAGTTCCCATTGATCGGGCAGCGCGGACCCCACATGGCGGCGGTTGGAACCTTTCAGCGCCATGCAGCCATGATTGTCGCCAATCCGGGCGATTTCGGACAGCTCGTCTGGGGTGAGCCGGACAGCCTTCAAAGCAGCCAGTTCATCGACCTTGGAAGCAATCGGGCGGGTGCCCTCCCCCAATTCTTGGATCAGGGTTGGAATCACACTCTGCACGGACGGTTGGTGTAGGTTCCAAGTGCAGGCTAACTGCAACGGAGTGATGCCATGGCGTTGAGCGATGGGTCGCAAGGATTCGAGTTTTTCGACGGCGGCCTCGACCCAGCCTGCGGGTCGGAACGATCGGTGGTCGGACGGGCCGAAGCGGTGTCCGGAACGGACGTCGTCATGGAAGATACCGCCGTAATCCACCACGCGTGTAATGAGTTGGACCTGATGACGAATGGCTGCAGGGAGGACCAGCTTGCCGGGCCATGGCTCCAGCGGGCCTAGAATGATCATCGCCCAGTCGATGAGAGGTCCGAAGCGTTCGAAACACTGGATTAGGTCCAGCGTGAATCCATTGGCCGGGCCCGGCGCTATTCCGAGGGAACGTGTCAGACCGGCCTCGCGCAAGGTCTGCATTCCGTTCCAGACTCGGTCGCTCGTGTAGCCGCTGTGGTCGGGATTGTGGAGGAGGACCAGGTCGAACTGATCGGCTCGGCACCGCTCCAGTGATTTCTCGGTAGCCATCCGCAGATACGAAGCGTAGTCGGCCGGCACACGCAGCCCGGATTGGGTGAAGCGCGGGAAGCCCTTAGCACCATCGCGCCGAGCCGAGTAAAAATCATGTCCGATACAACCCACGAGGCAGTAACTCTCGCGCGGCACCCCGGACAACGCCTGTCCTAGGAGGCTATCTGCCTGACCCGAACCATACAC
>JBDKKQ010000213.1:0-15121 GCA_039796015.1 Verrucomicrobiota bacterium | reverse complement strand
GGGGTCGCCGGCTGGGCTGCAGAGAACTGAACACGCTCGATCCGCCCCTCATCCAATTGCTGGTACGCACCCGTGGTGGCCAGACGGGGTAACCGGGCCGCGCGTTGCTGGATGGCAAGGCCCTGGGCCTCCTCCAAATCCTGCCTGCCCTTCCGTAACGTCACGTTATGCGCCAGTGCGAACTCAAGAGCTTGATCGAGGGTCAGCGGCCCAGACGGCAAAGGCACCGCATTGGTGACGGCGGCTGTGATCGGAAGCCCGAGGGCCAACAACAGCGAAACGAGGACAAGGGATCTCATGAAAACTCAAGGAGTGGACTGAGCCGCAGTCTGGGGACGTTGAATGAACACATCGACCTGCTGACCCACGTAGACCGGAAAGGCCGGGCGATCGAAGGCATAGACGATTTGCAACACTCGGGTATCCACACGCTCGAGACTGTCACCGGTCAGACTGCGCTTGGGCACAACATAGGGTTCGATACGAACGAACTTCAACGGTGTCTTCATCTCCGAATGCCCCTTCAATGAAGCGACAGCCGGATAGTCGGCTCGGATGAGCACGGAATCCTGCTCATCGACCTCGGCCCTGACCTGATAGGAGTCCACATCGCCCAGGAGCATCAACGGTTCGGAGGGGGATTTCACGGAGGCAAATTCCCCCTCGCGCAAATTCACCTGAAGCAAACGACCATCCCGGGGTGCGCGGACGGTGAGAATCTCTAGATCGGTGTTGGCCTGACGCACTGCCTCCTCAGATGCGGCAGCCACAGCGCGCGCGGACTCAGTTCTGGCCCGAGCCGTGCCCAGGGAAAACTCACGCCGCTTGACCTCATCCTCAGTCGCCACTTGATCTCGCCCCAACTGGGCGAACCGCTTCAACTGATCGGCCAAATCAGCAACCTGAGCCTCTTCGACGGCAATCTGAGAGCGGAGCGAACGCGCCTGCGCCTCCAGCACCCGAACACGGGCCCGAACCTCGCGCTCGTCCAACTGGAAGAGTGGCGCTCCCTCTTTGACCGAATCGCCTACCTTCACAAAGACCCTCGCCACCAACGCCTCACGGGGCGCGGCTATCTTCACGTTCTCACGCGAGGCTTCGATCAAACCGGTCGATGCCACCGTGCGCAAATAAGGGGAGCGGGGCGGCTCGGAAACCGGCCCCGGATTGGCAACCTTGACGTTCTGCCCCCGGAGGAGAAAAACCATGAGACCCACGCCCAAGAGCGCCAGCCAGAATGAGAGACGTTTCAAGAGGATCATGAGCAATTAAGAACGGTTTTCCGAATGGATGAAGGAGGTAAGTGATGCCCCGGCGTGGACGTGGGTGACTCGGCCGTCCTCCATCACACTAATGCGATCGGCATAGCCGTAGATTCGAGGATCATGCGTGACAATCAAAACACAGCGTCCCGGAGCCTTCGCCGCAGTGCTAAGAAGTTCCATAATCTGGTGTCCTGTCACCGAGTCCAGCGCACTGGTGGGTTCGTCGCAAATCACCAATCGAGGTTCATGGACGAGGGCTCGAGCTATGGCCACCCGCTGTTGTTGCCCACCCGAAAGCTGGGTCGGCAACTGGCGCTCCCGCCCTGCTAACCCCACCTGCCGCAACCTCTCCGCGGCCTTGGCCTCGGCCTCGCGGCGACCGGTCCTATTGAGCAGCAATGGAACGCTCACATTCTCAACCAAGGACAAAGTTGGGATCAGGTTGAACTGCTGAAAGATGAACCCAATGTTCCGGCATCGAAACCGGGTGACCTCCGAGGCCGACAGGCCGGTCAGGCGCGTACCAAAGAGATTCACCTCACCCTGATCGCTCGACAGCGTTCCAGCCAACACGCTCAAAAGAGTGGTCTTACCACAGCCGGAAGGACCGACAATGAGGTGCAACTCCCCCTCGCTCGCCTCAAAATCAGCCCCCTTCAAGGCCTGAGTGCGGGCATCTCCCACACCAAACACCTTGACGATGCCTCGGGCGCCGACGGCCAAACTGCCCGACGGGTTGAAGACGACCGGGGCGGCGGTCGGTAAGGCTGGGTTCACAGAGCGAAGCGGAGTGGTCATGAGCGAAGTTCAACCACGGAACACGATCGCCGGCTCCAGCTTGGCCACGCGCCGGATGCCGAACAAAGCCGCGAGCGCACAAATGACAAGAACAGCAGCCATCGACTGGAACACGAATGACGCGTCCAACTTGAACGGCGGCTGTCCGCTTTTAGCGATCGTTAAGCCAAAGAGCGCCGTCAGTCCGATGCCCATGCCGAATCCAATCAGGCCTACAATCATGGACTGAAACAGAAGCATTCCGGCCAAAAGGCCGTTACTAGCCCCCATGGCCTTGAGGGCACCGAGGTTTCGCAGGTTCTCCAGAACAAAGGAATAGAACGTCTGGCCACAGACAGCCACACCCACCACGAAGCCCAAAACAATGGTGGTCAAAAAGGAGATAGGGATGCCCGTGTTGTTCCAGACCCATTGAATCGTAGAAGCCTCGAATTGTGGAATGGTGAAGGCACGAAGACCGGTCTCGCTCTTGATTCGCTGAGCGACCTCCGCCGTGTCGAACCCGGGTTTTGGCTCTGCCAAGATCATCGAAAGCATCTTTCGCTGACGCGGTGAATACTGGAGGGCTTGATCGTAACTGGAGAAAACATACGGGTACCCGAAGAAGTGTCGTTCCGTTTGGCAGATGCCGACGACCCTGGCCTCCCGGTCGTTGATCTCAAACACGTCACCTACCTTCAACGGCCTGCCCATCCCCGATCCGAGACGCGTGCTCTCCATCGCCAGCGTGTCGATGACGACGCTGTTGGGCAGACGCAATTGGGCAATATCGCCCTCGATCATGCGAGGGGGGCGCCCGTAGAGGGTTCCGGAGTGCAGTCCGATCATCTGAATCATTTTGTCGGAACCATCGGCAGTCCGGGCCTTGAGGACTCCCTGAAACAGCGGTACTGCAAAATCGACCCCTTCGACCGAGCGAACCCGATTCAAGTCGGTATCCCGCATGGCCTTGGATTCATTCACCTGCTCGACGCGAGATTCGACGACCCAGATCGAAGCCCGCATGTTGCGCATGTGGCTCGTCGTCCAAGACATCAATCCCTGAAAAACAGAGTACTGCTGGGTCATCAGCAGGGATGAAAACGCCAATCCTCCGACCAGCATCCAATACTTGGCGCGGTCACCGAGCAGCATTTTCAGGGCGAGCAGAAACATAATTTAAACCAACAACCAGCGGGAAGGGCCCGAATCCAAACATTCAAACTTCCAAGTGATCCCTCAGAGCCTCTGTTTGAGTTCCTAGAGCGGATGAAATAGAGTTTCTGTTGACGCCTTCAATTCAGATCTCTCGCCGAGGAAGGGGTCTACGTCAAACTGCCTTTACCAAAAATCGCATCGAGGGAAGGGCGTCAGAATGGATGCTGCGCTTTTTTCGAGAGTGGCGATTGCTCACTCGAAATCCATTATCTACGGTAGGGTACGTTCATGATCGGAGATTTGTTTCACAAAGCCTACGTGGTGCTCGCGGTGATTGTATTCTTCGGCGCCTCCGTGTTCGTCCATGAATATGGGCATTTTTGGATGGCCCGTTTGCGCCGCATGGTGGTGCTCGGGTTTTCCATCGGTTTCGGACCCAAGGTGTTCGGGTGGGTAGACCGGCAAGGGGTCGAATGGGCCGTGCGTTGGATTCCCGCTGGTGGCTTCGTGAAGCTGCCTCAGATGCTGACTTCCGAGACCATCGAAGGAGCAGCAGATCCTGCGGTGCCCCCGGCCTCGCCCGTCTCGAGGATTTGGGTCGCCCTCGCCGGACCGGCCATGAACATTTTCTTTGCCTTGGCCATCGCCAGCGTGATCTGGCTCGTTGGCCTGCCTGTCCCGGTCAACCCGCCGATCATCGGCTACGTCGAGCCTGATTCTGCAGAGGCACGGTTGGGCATCCGGGAGGGAGATCGAGTCCTCCGGGTCGACGGTAAAATCGTCAGTCGCTGGCAGGACGTCCAACGCTTCACGGTGCTGGCCCGGTCCCAGACCATCCCGGTGGAAATCGCTCGGGGAGATTCAGTCTCCAATTATGTGCTGACGGCCGTCGTCAACCCCACCTTTGGGCTCAAGTTGCTCAACCTAGACCCCAAAGATCATCCGGTGATCATGGATCTGGCTCCGAGCGGTGCCGCCCAAGAGGCGGGTCTGGCCGTGAATGACCAGTTCGTCTCATTCGGCGGGGTTCCTGTGGTTGGACAATCCCAATTGGTGGATCTCATACGGGCCCAAACAAGCAAACCGGCTCAGGTCGAGGTACAACGCGCGAACCAGCGCATGACCTTCACCGTGACCCCTCGGGTGGACCCCACCAGCGGAGTGGCCCGCATTGGTGTAACGATCTCCCCGAGCCGCGTACTGACCTACCAATTGCAACGACCCGGTCCAACCCCTTGGGAGCAGGTTTCTGGGGTGTTGGTCCAGATGGGGGAATTGGTCGGTGCCTTGGCGCACTCCAAGGAAACGGGCGTGAGCGCCAAAGACATGAGTGGACCGGTGGGGATTTTCGGCAAACTCGCCGCCGACGTAAACGCCGACATCCGCCTGGCCCTGAGCTTTCTTGTGATGCTGAATGTCAACTTGGCCATCATCAATTTGCTACCGATTCCGGTATTGGATGGCGGGCACATCACCCTAGCCCTTTATGAAATTATCACCCGCCGCCGCGTCGCTCCGCGCTTCCAAGAGATTGCGACGTCGGCCTTCGCGGTGATCCTGCTCAGCTTCATGGCCTATGTTTCCTTCTTTGATGTGGTGAAACGAGGCCCGCTGTTCAAGGCAATGTTCCGCCAAGAAACCGTCATCGAAACCCCCTCGCAGCCGACACAGGCCCCATAGGTGTCCGCACACAGAACCTCCGAAGCGTTGACTCCGCCGGCCGCGATCCCGTTTATTCCCTCTCAGCGATTCATGAAGTATTGCCCCTCTCCCTGGAGTTATAGCCGCAGACCCGCCCGCGACGTTACTGTGGGCGACCCCGCCTGCGGCGGCGTAGTGCTTGGGGGCGGTCACCCTGTAGTCAAGCAGTCGATGCTGACTTGCGATACCATGGACACCGCCGAATGCGTGCGGCAGACCTTGGAACTCGTGGCCGTGGGGTGCCAGATCGTTCGAATCACGGCTCCGACCGTGAAGGACGCTGCCAACCTCGAAAACATCGTCCAAGAACTCCGTCAGGTCGGTTGCCACGTTCCTCTGGTGGCGGACATCCACTTCAAGCCGGATGCGGCGATGGAAGCCGTCAAGTGGGTTGAAAAAGTTCGGATCAACCCCGGCAATTACGCCGACAGCAAGAAGTTTGCGATCAAGGAATACACCGACGAGGCCTACGCTGAAGAACTGGCACGGATCGAGGAACGCTTCACGCCTCTGGTGCTGGAAGCAAAACGTCTCAATCGAGCCCTGCGCATTGGAACCAATCACGGATCCCTCAGCGACCGGATCATGAACCGGTACGGAGACTCCCCGCTGGGCATGGTTGAAAGCGCCCTCGAATTTGCCCGCATTTGCCGCAAGAACGGTTTTCACAACTTCGTCTTCTCGATGAAGTCTTCCAATCCGAAGGTGATGATCGAGTGCTACAGGCTGCTGGCCGCCCGCCTCGACCTGGAGGGCCCCGACTGGAACTATCCACTGCATCTGGGCGTCACCGAAGCAGGTGAAGGCGAAGACGGCCGCATCAAGTCAGCCATCGGTATCGGATCCCTGCTCTGCGACGGCATTGGCGATACGATCCGAGTCTCCCTCACCGAGGACAGCCCGCGCGAAATCGCCGTTTGCAACGACCTGCTAGCCCAGATCCCTCGACTCATCGTATCCCACTCAGGACTCGGAAACCCCTCCCTACTTTGGGACCCCTTTAATTTCAAACGACGCGAATCGGTTGCGTCAGCGTTGGGTGATTTGCCAGCAGGCGGAGAGAACCTGGTTCGAGTGGTGGTCGAACGCAGCACCTTCGACGCGGTCGCTCCGAAGATCTCCCCGAAGGTCGATGTCAAACCCGAGGCCATTTACGAAGACCTCCAATTCATGGAGGTCGACCCCACCTCGGATTTTGCGCATCCCCCGTGCGAGACCCAGTGGATCACCGTCCAAGATGGAGTCTCATTGCCTCCCATCACCGCCTTCAGATTGCTGACAGTCCGGTTGGCGGCGCTGGGCAGCCGCAACCCGATACTGCTCAAGGATCGCCTGATAGCGCCGCTGGAAGCATTAACCCCTGAGGAAGCCCAACTGCAGGCGGCCGTCAATCTTGGGTCCCTGCTGGCTGATGGCATCGGCGATGCAATTCTTGTCCGATCAGAACCCGGCGCCGGGCAATCCCTGCGATTAGCTTTCAACATCTTGCAAGCCTCCGGCTGCCGATCCTTCAAGACCGATTACGTCGCCTGCCCGAGTTGCGGACGCACGCTGTTCAATTTGCAAACGGTCACCGCGCGCATCAAAGCTCGGACGGAGCACCTCAAAGGCGTGAAAATCGCCATCATGGGCTGCATCGTTAATGGTCCTGGTGAGATGGCTGACGCCGACTTCGGCTACGTGGGTGGGGCTCCCAACAAGATCAACCTCTACGTGGGCAAGAAACCAGTCCGTTTCAATATCCCTGAAGACGAAGCCGTCGATCGACTGGTAGACCTCATCCGCGAACACGGTAAGTGGCGGGACCCTGAAGTAGTTTGATCAAAAGCCGGAGGGGTTGCCAAACACCCCCTCCGAAATCCCCTCCGAAGAACCTGGGGTCGGACCGAATTCAATCCTTCGGCCGAATCCGACCGAAGTGATTTCTGATTCGCATCCCAGCCGCACGACTCTAAGACGGAGGGCCAAAGGGCAATCCTTGAGCAACCAACGTGCAGGACGGCGTTGCAACCGAGAGCGCCCGATCTCCAATCAGGGCCAGATCTGGTAGAGAACCAGATACACCAACACTCCGGTCACCGAGACATACATCCAAATTGGCCAGGTCCAACGGGCAATCTTCTTATGTCGCTCCAGGTCTCCGGCACTGGCACGACGCAAGGTGATCATCGCCAACACCGGCACCGCGGCGGCCAGAAGGATGTGCGAAAAGAGCATCCCATAATACCAGGGCCGCAGGAAATCCGGGCCCTTGAAGGGGGTGTGAACCGATTTCAGCAAGTACTTGTGGGTCAGGTACAACAGCAAGAAGACACAAGAGGTGACAAACGCCGCCACCATGCATTTGCGATGGGCCTCACGACGACCGGCCTTGATATGTATCAGTCCGGCCACCAAAAGAATGCCCGCCAAGCCATTAAGACAGGCGTTGACCAGCGGCAGGAAATGGAGGGATTGGTTCATAGAATGCCTTTAAGACGCTTGACCGACCGGATGACCTGATCTTCGGCATCCGAATCTTCGCTGTGGATAACAAATCGCAAACGGCCCTTCGAATCCAGCACACCGAAATCTGCTGTATGGATGAATAGATCCTCCAATTTTGCAGACGGTTCGCCCGATTCGACCACCGCGAATTTCAAATCGGCAATCGCCACTCGATAGAGTTCTGATTTTTGGCCGGTGAGCATCCACCAAGTTTCCGGGGAGGCTTGGTACTCTAAGCCATAGCGCTTGAGAACCTCCGGCGTGTCGTACTCGGGATCCGCAGTCAGAGAAACCAGGCGCACCCCAGATGGAATTCGCGACTGAAGCCGCTGCATTTGTGCCGACAATCGTCGGCACTGAGTAGGACACCGGGTGAAGACTATGTTGACGACACTAATCCGCCCTTGGAGGGAATCCTTACCCACCGATTGCCCCAGTTGATTGGTTAGTGAGAAATCATGCAACTGGCTAAGAACGGGAGGTGCCCCCCGGGAGTTAAAATAAGCCACCGAGACCGCCAACAAACTAGCGACCAGGGTTCCCCAAAGAACCCGTTGGATATGCGACTCCATCGTGATTAAAAAAAGGCCGCCGGTGTGAAACCAGCGGCTGATCCGGCGGACTCAATCGGTAACCTGATTCGAGAGGGTTATTCGAAGCTGCCACCTGCACCGCCAGCCTTAGACTTTTCGGCAAACCACTTATCGTAATCCGCCTGCGAAACCACCTTGAAAGCACCCCTCATCGAAGCGTGTCCGCTGCCGCAAAGCTGTGCGCAGGTAATCGTAAAATCTCCGATCTTGGTCGGCGTAAAGTGAACAGGAATGGTTAAGCCAGGAATCACGTCCTGGGTCACTCGCATAGATATAAGCTTGAAGCAGTGAATCACATCCATGCTAGAGGTTCTGGCAATGACCGGACGATTGACCGGCAACAAGAAGGGTTCAGATACCACGGAGATGTCGTCTTTCGCATCAGCATCGCTCGTATCCAATCCGAAGGGATTGCCACGGTCGGCAAATTTGGTGTCCTGCTTGCCCCACTTGCCATCCGCACCCGAGAAATGGGCCGCCCAAGCGAACTGCTGGGCCATCACCTGAATTTCAATGGGCTTTTGCTCCGCACCTGGAGGACTGTCCACGGCCTTGGCCCAAAGGGGCACGGCTAGACCGACCAGCAGAACTGTCTCCACGATGGCCACACCAATCTCCAGATAAGTCGAAGCATGGCTGCGGACACCCACGTAATCAGCCTTGGGATTGGAAGACTTTTTGAAACGAAACATCACAAAGATAAAGTAGGCGAGCCATCCCACGAACAGCGCCCCCATGAGGAGGTGCACGTACAGGATCAATTCGTCGATGCCTTTGCCATGGGCCGAAGCCACTTCAGGCATTCCAAAATATCGAAGCAGAGAGGTCATGTATTTCCGAAAATTTGAAAACTATAGAACCGAAGGAGATTCGCCCGTTTCAGCCTCAGCATTCACACGCTTGGAGCGACGGGCAATAAAGACAAAAAAACTACCGAATAACACCCAAGCAGCCACCACGAAAACTAGCATCACGTAGATGCCCGCATTCATGCCCTGTGCGAGAGCCTCATCAGTCTTGCCAAAACAGGCGGTGCACGCGTTCAAGGAGGGCATTAACAACAATGCCGCTGCCAAGACACTGGAAATCCTCAAACAGAATTTCATAGATAACTAATGTTCCGAAGCTTCCTGAGGAAGAAACGACCGTAAACCACAAGGCCCACTACCGAGCATGCCGCGCACAGACTCCAGACAAGGTAGTCCGCAGAGTGGGTTTCTTGATACGCCAAGAAACTCCATCCGGTCAGGAACGCCATCAGAATGACTGAGGCCGCGACAAACACGATGTGGAAGGCTTTAAGGGACATACAAGGTTTTGGTCGTCGAATTTCTGGGAAGGTCATTGCTGCCCCAGAGGGTCAGGCCCATCAACCCGACGAAGAAGATGGCTGAAAGAACCAGAACCCCGTAAACCAATTTCTTCTCCGATAGCAGATGCATGAAATACCCGGCGACCAAGAAGGCTTTGATCGACGCGATGAACAAGGCTATGGCCACCGTCAACGCCATGCTGCTGAAGTCGACATAATACATCGCCACCGTTAGGACGGTCCCGATGAGCAAAGCCCCAAAGATGATGAGATAGGTTCGGACGTGAGCCGCGATGTCATGATCATGATCATCGCCGCCATGGGAGTCTGAAGTAGAATCGCTATGTTGGCTCATAAATGAAATCAGAGGAGGTAAACCACCGGGAACAGGAAAATCCAGACGAGGTCCACGAAGTGCCAGAAAAGGCCGCCCACCTCGATGCGGTTAATGAACTGCTCCGGATTGGACTTCCACATCTTGGCTCCGGGGAAGGCGAAATAACCCAGCACAAGCGCCCCACCCAAAACGTGCAATCCATGCAAAGCGGTAATTAGGAAATAGACCGCAAAGAACGGATGGGTTGCCGGGGTGTAGGAGCTCAAGGAGACGATATCGGAAACAGCCACCTCACGCACTTCATGATCGTGGGATCCGTGCGCCTTAACGTGACCATTCATGTCACGCTCCGGATCGACCTCGACCTTGATCTTAGTGACCTTCTGGTCCGCCAACTTGGCCACACTCCATTGATCGCTGAAGTTCCAAAATCTCGGATGCTTCCCATCGACCTCGATGTGACCCGTCAACGCCTTGCCGTCCTGAAGGCGAATGACGTAATGGCTAAACTTGTCGTTGTATTCAAACGACTTGATGCCCAAGAAGGCAAAGGCGCACAAGACCGTGATCACCATGTACACACGGAACCGTGCGAAGTTGTTCATCTTGAGCGACGCCCAAGCCAGCACGACGGTCACCGAAGAGGTAATGAGAACCGCCGTATTGAAAGTACCAATCGGGATGTTGAGCAACCCTCGAGGCCATGCCAAACCAACATCCGGCCAAAAGCCAACCGGCGCACTAACCCGGAGAAGGATGTAAGCTGAAAACAAGGCTCCGAAGAGCATGATCTCCGAGGCCAAGAACAACCAAATGCCTACCTTGGCATTATAGAGACCCGTGTCTGGACGGGGTTTGTACGTGTAGGGGATTTCCATTATTGAATCGGTAAAAGGTTGGACCGGAACCGTTCAGTTCTTGTCTCCCTGAGGGGAGAAGTCGGACTTGGCTCCCGGAACACTGTACTCGTAGGGGCCGCGGTAGGCGACCGGCTCCTGCAGGAAGTTGCCGTGCGGCGGGGGGGTTGGTGTAGCCCACTCCAAAGTGGTGGCCTGCCACGGATTGTCCGAGGTGACACGCTTACCGCTGAAAATGCTGGAGAAGAAGTTGATAATGAACGGGATCTGACAAATTCCCAGACCGATCGCACTCCAGAAGATCATGTTGTTGAGCTTCAGAACGCCTGGATCGCCACCCAAACCGCCGAAGTAGGTGGTGCCACCATCAGACATACGTCGGGACATGCCCTTGAAGCCCTGAATGAACATCGGGGCGAACACGCAGTTCATGAAGAAAAGAGAGCCAGCCCAGTGCAGCTTGCCCAAGAGTTCATTCATGTGACGCCCCGTAATCTTGGGGAACCAGTAGTAAATGCCTGCAAATACGGCAAACATTGTACCCGGGGCCACCACGTAGTGGAAATGACCGATCACATAGTAGGAATCATGCAAGAAGATGTCGGAGGCGTTGAAACCCAGAGGCAGGCCAGTGAGTCCACCGATACCAAACATGGGCAGGAACGAGAGCGCGAAGAGCGAGGCAGAGTTGAATCGAATGGAACCACCCCAGAGAGAAATGAACAACGCCGTCAGAATGATCACCGAGGGGATCGAAATCATCATCGTCGTGGTCTGGAAGAAGGTGGCCACCTTTGTACCCATGCCGGTCAGGTACATGTGGTGCGCCCACACGATGAAGGAGAGGAAACCGATGCTCATGACCGAATAAACCATGCTCTTGTAACCCCAGAGCGGCTTACGGATATTGTTAGAAATCACCTCAGTGACGATGCCAAAGGCCGGCAAAATCAAAACATAAACCTCGGGGTGACCCAAGAACCAGAACAGGTGCTGCCAGAGCAACGGGCTTCCGCCACCTGAAACCGGCAGCGGGCTTCCACTGACCACGAGGCCTTGGGGCAGGAAGAACGAGCTACCAAAAAGGTTGTCCATCAACTGCATCAGGCCGGCGGCTTCCAGCGGGGGGAAGGCCAGGAGCAGCAAGAAACCGGTCACAAACTGAGCCCACACGAAGAAAGGCATCCGCATCCAGCTCATGCCTCGGCAGCGCAACTGGATGATGGTGGCAATGAAGTTCACCGAACCCAGCAAAGACGAAGTGATGAGGAGCACCATGCCCATCAGCCAGTAGGTCTGGCCATCAAAGAGGTTGGTTGGATCGGTGATCGAGGCCAGCGGGGAGTAGGAAGTCCAACCGGATCGTGCGGAACCACCCGGGGTGAAGAAACTCGCGATCATCACGACACCACCGAGAAAGTAAGCGTGGAAGCTCGCCATATTCAGCCGGGGAAAAGCCATGTCGGGCGCGCCGATTTGCAGCGGGGTGACATAGTTGCCGAAGGCGCCGAAGAGCACCGGAACGATGGCCAAGAACACCATGATAGTGCCGTGCATCGCGCCGAAGGAATTGTAGAGGTCCCCGCCCACGACGCCTCCCTTGGCCGCGTCTTGACCCAAGACGTATTCCAACAGAGGTCCCACCAACGGGACAGCTTTGCCTGGATTTGCCAACTGGTAGCGCATCACCAGCATCAGTAAGAATCCGAAAAGCAGGAACAGCAACGCCGACACCCCGTATTGGATGCCGATGACCTTGTGGTCGGTGCTGAAAATGTACTTGCTGAAGAAACCCGGCTCATGATGCGCGTGACTGTGCGAAGAATCGGTCGCGCTCGTGTGGGCGTGGGATGCTGTGGGTTGCATAGATTGGGGTATCAAGCGCCGTCTCCCGGAAGACGGAATGGTCGATAGGATACAAACGCGCCGGGGCGTGGTACAGAAATTGTTGAACTCCCTCGAAGTAATGAGCTCTTCGAAGACTCTTCCTTAGTTCGGTCCATGACCAACGCGGCCAAGAGGATGGGAAGATAGAAAATTGAAGCAAAAAACAGCCGCCGCGCCGACATGGCGTTCAGAAGGAGAGCAAACCGGATGGCTTGAATCAAAAACAGCCCCCCAAAGACCAGTGCCACAGAGAGATAAATCCGTCCGCTAATTCCCTGAAGGAAGGGCACAATGCTGACGAAAATCAGGGCAATTGAGTTGCGGATGGCCGATGAGGCTGATCGACGCCCTTCGGGATCACGACCGGATAACATCCGGAAACCCGCTTGGGAATATTCTTCCCGATACAACCAGGCAATGGCCATAAAATGGGGCAATTGCCAGAAAAACAGGATCGCAAACAACGACCACCCCCCGGCGCCGAGTTCGCCGGTTGCCGCAGTCCACCCCATCAAGGGAGGCAACGCTCCGGGAATGGCACCGACCCAAGTGTTGAGTTCGGTGATCTGCTTGAGCGGGGTGTAAACAAACACATAAATGGCCAAGGTCAGTGCCCCCAGGAACGCAGTGAGGAGATTTACCGAGAAAACCAACCACAGCAGCCCCAAAATGGAGACCACCACACCGAAAGCCAGAACGGTCAAGGGCGTGAGGATGCCAGCCGGAAGAGGCCGAGAGGCAGTGCGACGCATGCGGGCGTCTAAATCGCGCTCCCACCACTGATTCAAAGCCGAGGCGCCGGCCGCCAACAACGAAGTGCCTACGATGGCATGAAAGCAAGTCGCCCAATCTGGAGCCTGGGATGAACCCAGAGAAAACCCCATCCAGGTGGTCAGGACCACCATCAAAGTCAACCGAGCTTTGACCAAGTCGCTGATGACCGTCACCCACCCACGCAGATTCCGCGTGGCAACGGTGGTTTCGATGGGAGCGGCAGCGTTCACAAAAGTTGAGCCTATCGTACCGCAGATATTTCCGGAAGGACTGACCCCGGCAAGACTCTGGTTTCTTCAGCAAATCGGGACTGATTCGCTTTCACGGACCAGCAGGACCAGCAACCCACAGCCAGGGTCAACGACCCCACAGCGACGTGGGCTGTGGCGATGTCGGCGGCTCGGTCGGTGAGGACGGTAAACAATCCCAATGCGAACTGAACAGCAACCAGGCACAACCAGGCTGTTCCCAAGGCCCGCACAGGATGCCCCAGGGGCTGCTTCCTCGCGAACCCGAAGGTCATGCAAATGGCCAAGACAGCCAAGACTGCATTGATCCGATGAAACAGGTGCATGTGGATTTGAAGGGCCGTGATGGAGTCCACCCCTTCACGTCGGCCCGCGTAACGCACCAAAGATTCGGTGTCTGTCTTGGGCCACCATTGGCCGTAAGCCAGAGGGAGATCCGGAATAGCCAGACCCGCATGCTGGTGGCGCATCCAAAGCCCAAGAATCAATTGCCCAAAAACCAGGGTCGTCGCCAAAAACACCCAATGGGACCCTCGAAGGTCGGTAGCGGAGCGAGTCCATCGTGGGTACCAACCCGAGAGGGACACGGCCAAACAAGTCGTTAGGACGAAGAAAACTTGTCCCAGGCACCCGTGGATCATGCCGAAAACGGTCCCTCCGGTGGTTCCACCGATCGCCCAGGAATCGAGCACCACCCGAAGACCACCCAAACTCCCCTGGATTTGGACCAGCCAAAATGCAGCCCAGGCCAAGCGGACCGCCAAACGGGAAGCCGGGGCGTTTTTCCAACCGACCGCCGCGGCTGCCAAAACCACACCGCCAATTCCCAGCAGAAAATGAGCCTCACCCTTCAAGAGTGGGTTGACCCGCATTAGGATGACTCCCGCCAAAACTTCTGCAAACCCCACTCGGGCCAGGATTTTCCGAGAACCACTCCCCGCGGTCCATCGGGCCAAGAACACAACCAAAAGCCCTACCCCAGAAGCCCAAACTCGGTGGGTATGTTCATGAAAGACCCCCCCGGTCATCCACATGGAGATCGGCAACGCAAACATGCTGTAGCCGAAACTGGTGGGCCAATCTGGAACCGACATTCCGACCCCCTTGCTGGTCACCAATCCACCAATGCACACCAATCCGAGCGTCGCCAAAGCCACCAAGGCGGCAAACCGGAACAACCAGACAGGATGAAGGTTTTGAGGGGTGGATGAGCTCATACGAAACGGCCGCGGCGGTTAACGCCGCGGCCTTGGATTCGCTGACCGGCGAGCGAATTTACCTCAGCTTACTTAACAGCTAATTCCAGATTCAGCGTGGCCTTGCCACCCTTAACCTCGACCTCACCGGTCACCAGGCCGGACTTGATGTGATTGGCCTCGACGGTGTACTTGCCATCGGGCAAATCGCCGTTGATGACGAAGTTACCATCCTTGTCGGACACCGCGAAGAACGGGTGATCGAACACGTGGACATACCCAGACATCCAAGGATGGACGTTGCAAATCAGCTTGACGGCCAATTCAGCCTTGTCGAACACGCGGGGATTCACCTGACCCTGAGTGGCCTGAGCAAAGTTGAAACCCTTGTTCACTTTGGCTTGGCAGTTCACGTTGTGCATGAACGCGTCGGAATTCTTGATGTCCACGGTCTGTCCGACCATGGCCGCGGAGACCACCGGCTCATAAACGCAGCCGACTTGATCAATCAACGGCTTGCTCGCCGGAG
>JBDKKQ010000212.1:0-24770 GCA_039796015.1 Verrucomicrobiota bacterium | reverse complement strand
AGCAGGGACTGTCCCTTCGGCGGAACCGGGCCCAAGGTCCGGGGGGCGTCGAAGAGCAGAAACGGGTGATCGTCGGTGTTGATCCCAACGCTCTGGGAGTAGGTCTTGAGGGTCTCGGCATCAGCGAACCATGTGCCCATCACCGGCAGGACCTCGGCCAAGGCCATGGGCTTGAGGGCTTCCCGCAGAATCGGCTGATTCAGACGCCGCTCTAAGGCCTCCGGCGCCCAAAGATGGCGTCCTTGCCCGCCGATGAGTCCGATCACCGGAGTGTCGGCGTTGAGCCGCAGCAACAGCGCCGAGGCTTCAGGAAAAACTTCCAGAAACGTGGCGGTGATCATCCTCAGCCCGTCGGCATCGAGCTGAAAGAGCGGCAACCACTGGCAGAAGAGCCCGCCGTCCGACAAGCGATCCCGGATCGCCTGGAAGTGCTCTCGGGTGTAGAGGCCCGCCGCCCCATCCCGGGCCGGATGGAACAAGTCGGCGATCACGACATCGTAGCGTTGAGTGGATGCTCGAACGAACCGCCGGGCATCGGCCACTCGTACGGTAAGCCGATCACTGTGGGCATTGTGCGATGCGAATTCAGGCATCACCTCGGCGACTTCGGGCACCAATTCAATTCCCTCGGCCACCAATCCCGGGTGCGCATCGAGGGCGGAGAACGAGATGCCTGTGCCGACTCCCAGGAACAACGCCCGGCGCGGTTCCGGATGCAGGAGCAACGGCAGATGACCATGGCGTCGCTCGGCCAAGGCGGAGGCGGTGCCACCCATGGTGAAGCGCTGATTAATACGGAGAATGCGGTGCCCATCGGATTGAACCACCGTGGTGACCGTGTCCGAGGGCCCCTCTCTCAAGGTGACGATGCGTCCCCCGGGCGGAGGGGTTTGCAAATGGATGTCTTTCGGCAGACTCATCAGTGCCACCGCCGCCACAGCCCACCCCGCCATCGCGACCCAACGCAGTCGCCGCCACCCCGGGATCAGCGTCAGGTATCCCAGACCCAGCAAGATCCAACTCCAGCGGGTACCCAAGGCCGGTATCAGGCCGAGCGCCATCACCGCGGGCGCTAGGGCCGAGCCAATCAGGTTCCACGACAGGGCCACCCCCAGAAAACGCGGATGTCTTCCTGCTTCAGAAATCAGCGAGGCGAAGAGCATTCCCATGGCCAGCGCTGGAAGAGCCACCACGGAGCTGGCCACTAGAAATTCTGAAACCATGGCCGGCAAAGCCTGAGGTCCTGTGCCGCCACGCAGCATCGAAACCAGCAGCGGCGTCTGACGCAAAACCCATCCCGCGATCGCCACACTCAGCGCCACCCCCGGAAGTAACCACCCCAGCGCGCGACTGGCTTTGGGAGCGAACCGATTTTGCAAGGCCCCGCCCAAGGCGGTGAAGAGCAAATAGGCGGCGAGAATCACCGCATAGGTGAAGACCGTGTTCTCGAAGACTTGCGACAGAAGCCGGGTGGCCAACACTTCGAAGCCAATCCCCAGAAGGCCACTGAGCCACAATGTGGCCCGGAGCCGCGAAGGGCCCAGACGGTCCCCACCCGGCGCCACTGTCGAAGTCACGGGTTCTACCGACCGCACACCGCGTCCCGTCCACCAGAACAACACGGCACAAAGGCACTGAAGGCCCGCGAATCCGATCACCGATCCAGACAGCCCCCAGCGTCGTTGCACCCACAGCACCGAACCCAAGACGCCCACGACCGCACCCAGGGTGTTCACCGCATACAAGGGCCCCACCCGAAGTCCATCGGCACGGAAACCCGAGATCAATCGTTCCATCGCCGGCATCATGGCTCCTAGACACACGGTGGCCGGGAACAACACCACGCCCGGCAACAGCAGGCTTACGACCCAGTGAAGCCCAACCCCGGGAGCAGGCCCGAGCCACTGCCAGGAGAACTCCGCAACCCACGGCACGAGGAGCACCGTCGCCAGCGCCCAGAGGGCCGTTAGTGCCTCAAGCACTGCACAGCGAATCCCGGGAGACGGCAGGCGATCCAGAGCACGACCGCCCCAACGTGAACCCACCGCGAGTCCACCAAAGAAAGCGGTGATCACCCCTAAGGTGGAGGGTAACTCTTGTCCGAGACCCAGCGCGAACATCCGCGTCCAGACCATCTGAAGACCCAGCGCAGCAGCACCAGACGCACCCACCGCCAGCGTCAGGCCGAGTGGGATTCTAGAAAGTCGGACCGGATGGGATGTGGTCATGGTAACATCAACGAACTCACATCACCTCGATTGTCGCGGCGCTAAGACTGCTTCACGCAGGCAGCGGGAGGTCGGTCATAATGCGCGTGTGGGATCGCAGAGATAACAACTGCGCCAGCGGAGTGTTTCCACCGATGCGCAAGGACTCCTTAAGGGCTTCTTCCTTGCCCACACCCGATGCCAGAACCCACACCTCTTTGGCTGCGGCCAGCACTTGGAACGTCAGGCTCAAACGCTGCGGCGGCGGCTTCGGCCCGATCACTGGGATTACCCAGCGAGAGGAGGAGACCACCGACTCCGGGGCTCCGGGAAATAGCGAGGCCACGTGACCATCTTCGCCCATGCCGAGAAACACCACATCGAGAACGGGCACGCCGCCTGAAGCGGTGCCGGTCACCCGGGCCAACTCGACTTCGGCCAAGTGGGCCGCTTCGTCCGGCGGCAACTCACCACGCAGGCGATGCTGTTGTTCGACTGCGATCCCTGCCGGATCCAGCAAGGCCGTCTGAGCCAGCTTGTAATTGCTGTCGGCATGTTCGGGCGGTACGCAGCGCTCATCACCCCAATGAAAGTGAACCGTGTCCCAACAAGTGCTCCGAGCGGACCCCAGCACATGAGCTGCAGCCATAAATCGACCGGCCACCCGACCGCCCGACAAGGCCACATGGAAGGGCTTTTTCGCCGTGGCGGCGGCATCGACCGCATCCAACCAGCGGCCAGCCACTTGTTGCACCAGGGTTTCGGTGTCAGGAAACGAAATGAGTTCCGATCGATTCATGGGCAAAGGGCACGATTACGGTTTGGGAACCGCGGGAGGATTTTTGGGTTGTTTGGAGACCGGGGAGGCCGCCGGATCCGATACCGCCCGACGCTCCTCGGGCAAGAGATCCTTCAGGGTTCCAAAGGGTCTGAACGGAAAGAGCAACAAGGTCGGCACATGAGCCGGACCGGTCACGGGCTCATCCAAGGTTCCAGTGAGTCGGTACTCGAAGAGCTTCTCGAGCGGCGACAAGGCGATGGAAGCCACGGGACCGAACAAAGGCACCCGGCGAAACATCGAACCTTGCACCAGCATGTCGACCTTGTAGTCAAAGGCCACCGATCCGGAATAGCCCAGCGACATCGAGGGCGACTTCATTTGGAGATCGCGAGTGTGGACGGCCCCCTGGGCCAGCGAATACGTGGCCGTTCCCTCCGTGAATCGAGCCTGCCCCAATCCGGAGGACATGCCGTCGAGGATGGAGGAAAACACGCCGAACACCGGGAATCCCCACAGGAATCCATTGCGTAAGGTGGCCTGTCCCCCGCCCTTCCAAGAGGCCGGCTCTGAGGTGAGACCTTCGTCGACGCGGAAGGTTCCCGACAGGCGCCCTTCCAGACGGTTGGTCCGCCCCGACACGCCGGCCACCAACGCACCCAATTCGACGTCCTTCAACTCGGTGTCCATGCGCAGGCGATTGTTCTCATCCTTTCTGAGTTCGAATTCGAGATCCCCCCGAAGACGGCCTCCATAAAAGCCTGCTTGGATATTGGTCACATACAATTGGCGGCCAATAGACAGAACGCTCGCGGAAACCCCCTTGGTTCGAAATTTCCACCACTCGAAGGATCCCTCGGATTCGGCGTCGAAACGAATGTTGTTGCGAGACATGTCTCCGCGAATACCGATCACGCCATTTACATGAACTAGCGGGGGTTCAATGAAATGGTAAGGGCTCATCGTCCGGTGCGTGATGGGGCCAATTAATCGAGTGAGCCGCCACGGATCAAAAACACTGACAGCATTAGTGAACGAGATGAGTCCGACCGCCGCGTCGAAGGCAAACCCGTCGACGGTAACCCACTGTGCGCCATCTCGACCGCGGGCCTCGCCCACCGACAAAAACCGGTTTGTATAGCCCAGTTTCGCCCGCGCTGAATCCAAATGCTCACCCCGATAAGTGACATTGGTCGCCGCGATTTCCACCTGCACCGTCGTCAATTCTGGAGAGAACCAGCGCCCGCGAATCTCCCCCTTAATTTGGGGCGGTTGGCCAAAGCTCAAGTCATTGAACACCCGCTGGGCTCCCGGCTCGCCGATGAGCGGTTGCACGATCTTAGGATCCACCCCGGAAGTCAGTCGGAAGCGGTAGTCTTGAGTCACCTCGTGGCCCTCGTAGTCGAAGATCACCTGACCTTCAGGCCGAACCACCGTCATGCCGGGAATCCGCCACACGCGATTGGTGTAGGTAAATGCCCCCTTCGCAGAATCTCCCGTGATGCCCCGGAAACTGAAGGACTCTCCCGTGGCCGATCCGGCGATGGTGACGGTGGGTAACACGGTGCCACGCCAGTCGGGATTGCTGTTGGTCCAGGGCGGCAACACCAACCCCAGTTGGGCGGAGATCCGAGGGGCTTGATTCGTCGGCCAGAAAAACTGCCCCAACCAACGCTGGCCGGCCGGCGTGAGCACGGGGATGACTCCGGAGGGGTGGGCCGACGAAGTGGCCTGCACACTCAAGCGTCGCGTGTCCAAATCGCACTCGATGTTACCCGCCACGGTGCCGCCCAAGAGGTCAATTTGCGTGTCCTCCAACTGGGCGCGGGTCGAAGCGAAACGCAACTGGGTCTTAAAACGGTCCAACCGCAGGAGCGGGTGATTCACGGCGCGGGCCTCCAAGCTTCCGGCCAGCGCGAACGGGCGGACCCAACGCCAAAATGAGGCATCCTCAGGCCCAGGGCCGAGACCTTGAGGGTGGCCCGTCAACGAGAGTTCCAGAGGGCCGCAGTCCAACCCAGGGCTCTTAAAACCCGGAGCCCGAACCTCCAACTGCGCCTCATGCCATCCCAACAAATCGTGTCCCAGGATCACCTGAGCCGTTGCCTCGTTCAGGCGGACCTCGGGGGCAAGGGTCTTGAATTCGTTCAGGTGGATTTTCAGGGAGGACTGAAACTGAGGGGTGAGCCCCTTCGCAACCAAAGTATCGTTTCTGGGATCCCAGGGACGAACCGGGATGGCGTTGGAAGCCAAGCGCTCGGATTTACCCTCGACCTGAGCGCTGCCCAACAAGAACTGAGGCGTCTGGACCCCCTCCGCACTGAGGTTCCAATCGACCTTGGCGGGAAGCACGGCGTCGATCGGTTGGGTAGACTTCAGTTGGCCCCGCAGTCCCCGGACAGATCCTTCGCGCGCCGACACCCCATCTACCTCCCATTGAACGTGCACGGCCAATTGCCCCGGAACTTCGGTGAGTGGACTCATCTGAGCCTCCAACTTCAGGCGCTGAAACGAGCGTTCATTCCAGGTCACCTGTCCGGCCGAAAGTGTGAACTCAGCCGAGGACGCCTCGGGTAAGGCCAAGTCCGTCTGAAATTGGAGTCGAACCTCGGCCGGTGTCTGGAAGCGGATTTCTTCCAGAGTGCGTTGGATCCGAAGCAACGTGGAGCGCCACGCTGGGGAGGTTTGCGCGGGTGCTGGGTCAGAAACCGATCGCAAGGCCGTCGGGTGTTTCAAGATTCCAGAAGCCCGAAACGATCCCACCTCCGTGGTCGCACGCAAATCTTCGACGACCCATTCCTCGGCACCTTCAAACCGAATGCGCGCCTCGACCCCATGGAGGTTAAAACGGGATGCCACACGGTTGCTCTCGACCAGTGGGATGGACACCGCCCCCCCGCGGATCTTGAGTCCCCTCACCTCGGGCTTGAGGGCCAGCACCTGACCCCAATCCAACGCTAACTGAACTTCTTGCGCCGAAAACTGCTCCCCGCCGAGGTCGCCCAAACGGCCCAAGGTCACCTGTTCGGCCACGATGCCCCGGGTTGCCCGGAAACGGATGCGCTCAAACTCCATGGCCACTCCCTGTTGTCGAAGGGTCTCGAGCAGGCGGTTCTTGAGGCTCTCGGGAATGCCAACTTGGTTCAGGTAGGCTCCCAAGCCGACGATCACGGCCAAAACCAAATAGACGCTGCGTCGCCCCATCCGAAAGAGGCGTCGTGGCCAGGCTCCACGGGACCAGATCGACCGTCGAGTCGGACGATTCTCAGTAACCGGGCCGGCAGCAGGGTTCACGGCTTCGTTTCGTTAGAGGTGGCCGGCGGGGCACTGAACCAAGGGCCGATGTACTCCTGATAGAGGCTCAGCGGAAACTGCGTCAAGATGGCGGGCTCATCGGAGTCGAAGGCGGCCCAGACAAACTGGTTGATGGCATTGCGGCCACCGAACCGGAGATGCAGCGAACGAAAATTACCGCCTTCTTTCTGGGTCAACGTCACCGCGTGGTCGAGTTGGTCGAAGGCGAACTGTTTCAATGCAACGTCGTTCGGGGCTGGAAAGCGACCGATTGGGGCCTGGCCGATGCGGTAGAGTCCTTCGTCGATGGCGGGATCTGGCAGCAACCCCTGCGCGGCGATCACGCCATCCCATCGGCCCAGAGAATTCCGCCGGAGCATCCGCGTGCGCCCCTGTTGACGAATCTCGATTTGGACAATGTTGCTGGGATTGAGGTTCCAGTCTCGGAATTGTGGGGCCGACACGGGCAGGATTTGCAAATCTCCTGCGGCAATGCCGTAAATCCCAAGTTCATCGGACCGACGCATCGAGAGCCGCCGCCCCTCACCCAAGGGGGTCCCCATAGTGAGACGGGTCAGCAATGCCGGGGAGCCATTGGATTTACCGAGGTAGAAGGAGTACTCGCGAGCGGGCTGATCCAAGCCGTAACGGCCCGGGTTGGTCCCCAGGTCGTCCAAGAAATCCTCGATTCGCAGCCGCATGAACCGCTGGAAGGTCTCCCGAACCCAGGGACCATCGGCCAAAAAGCGGCGCGGAGATATGACCCACCAGTTGGTGCCCTGCTTCTCTAAAGTGAAGGGTTCACTGCCTGCCCGCACCTCCAACCGCTCCAATCCGGCGATCGCCGGCATCAACCGGCGATCCCGGTAGGTGGCCAGCGGTCGTTTGAGTGATTCCAAAATGGAATTAGTAATCCGGACGATGTTCCCGAAGTCGGAGCGGCGTACGAGGATTTCTCCCGGAGCATTCGTCGAGGCGCGGCCAAACTGGAGTCTCAAGAGCTCGTTGGTGCCTCGCTTCAAGACCATTTGGGCGGTGGGCTTGGTCAATCCATACTCTTCGGCCGACACGGTGAGCGTGTCGCTCACGAAGGCGTTCACCCGAGAATCCGCCGCATCGGTCAGGAGTCGGCGAATTTGATCATCATTGGCCCGGGCCACCAACGGACGAATTAGACTCCACGTCCCGTTGGTCGTGATGGCCGCCTCAAACTCGGTCTCCCCAAGAATTTCTACACGATCGAAGGGCAGCGAATCGGCATCAAAGAGGCGTCGGTCGCGCCAGTCTTCGGGCGAAGCTGGCAAGGCCTCCAAAAGGCCGGCCTCGGCCGTGAACACCCCGTCTTGGCCGACCTGCTGGAAATAGAACTGACTCCCCATCGGCGTTCGACCGCCAAGGCGCAGAATGTTCATGCCCTCGCGGGTGCGAATGGTGAGCACGTCGGGACGTTCGAGCCCAAAGGCCGCCAGGGCCCCGCGCTGCGCGGTCACCTCGGCACTCGACTGGTGCGAACGGGGTGCGAGATTGCCGATCATCTCCAACAAACGTTCCACGCTCGTCGATTGAACCGGGTAATGGATCGGAGACCTCAGGAACCATCCCGAGTTGGTCCGCTCCAAGCGGATGGCCACATTGGATCGGAGGATTTCGACCGAGATCACCTCACGCGGGTCTAATCGGCGAAAGCGCACCGATCCGGCGGCGCCAGCCACCCGGACCTCATCGCGGCGTTCGGTCATGGCCAGCCATCCCCCGAGCAGGACGGCCAGCAACACCAGCACCCATGTGGTTCTTCGGTTCATCGATGAAATCGCCTCAACCCCGCCTCCGTGCCCAGACAATGAAGCCCAAGATTAACACGCCACCGGGCAACGCTCCGAGCAGGACTCCATACAAAAGCCGCAACTGGGGCTCCGTAAGGTTCAACCGGTATTCCGAAATAGACCGAGGCCCAATGGCCATCGACTGCTGGCGATCCAGCAACCAGTTGACGCAGAGGGCAGCAAAATCGCGATTCCCCAAACTCTGGAGCGGCCCATTGGCCCAAAGCGCCGAATCACCAACAACGATCAACCGTGCGGTGCCGCGGCCCGCACTCAGCCCGCTGACCCCACCCTTTTCGGAAGCGACGGCCAAGGGGATCTCACCACGACGGTCTTTGCCCTCAACATAGGAAAATTCTCGTCCGTCAAAATCGGAGAGAGTTCGACCCTCCGGACCGGTCATCACTAGCGCCGTGGTCTTCGGTGCATCGGCAGGCAGGCGATTGGACGGAATCGGCACCACGACGCGCGGCGCCTGAAAGTGAACCTTCGCCCCGGCCCGGGTCAGGGGTGAGGTGACTGGATGGGATCCGTAAGAGTTGGCGACAACATCAAACCCGCGCACCGAGGCTTTTTCATCATTGGCCAATTGCGAGGGCAAGAACACGCCCCACTCCTCCAGCAAACCCTCAAGAGGACCCTGACGGCGGAGAGTCTCCAGCGAAAGGGTCACCAGAACTCGGCCACCTCGGTCTAGGTACTTCGAGATGGCGGCCGCTTCTGAAGTGAGCAGCGGTTGCACCGGTCCTGCGACCACCAGCAGGCTGCAACCTTCGGGCACGCCGGCCAGCAAGTTGGTGAAGACCCTCGATTCGACGTTCTTCTCGGCCAACAGCCGGACCCATCGGGAGTATCCATTGCGCTCGTCGTCGGAGGACGGGTCGTTTTCTCCATGTCCACGGAGGAAATACGCACGGGTCCCAGAAGCCTCGGACAATCCAGCCAGTGCCGCCGTGAACAGAGCCTCCCCTCGGAAGGCCACACGGCGGATCTCCTGATTCTTGCCGGCCATCATGCCCTTCACGTCGGCATCGTAGGTGGACATCTCGGAATCATCGACGGTGCGGAACCGTCCGCCACCCGCATCAAAAATGACCAAATCGCCCGTGTTGGCCCCGAGGCCGTAGCGGGTCTTGATAGCCGTCGCTAAGGTGGCATCGCGCACGTAGTCAACGAGTTGGACCGAGATCCGCGGCGACTGCAGAGAATATTCCCGAAGCAAGCCCTTCACGTGCCGGTAAAGGTCGGAAGACGGATCGAACAAGACGATGGCCTTCACCTCGTTGGTGAGTCCGCTCAGGGATGCCACAGTGAGCGGCGACAACTGGGGACGCTGGGAAGAGACCCAGTCATAGCGCCACTGCAGGCGCGTCGCGGCCAGGTAATTGACCATCACCAGAATCGCCAGCAACGCCACCACCCCGATCAACGAGTTAAAACCAGCGCTCCAGCGGCGGCCGGGCTCGTAGCTGGGAGGCAGCACGCTGGAAGGCTCTGTCGTCGGGTCGCTCATTTCCACCTCCGCATTTCGATCACGCGCTGAGTGAGGAACAGGAAGAAAAACGTCACACTCAGGTGAAAGACCAAAGCCCGACCGTCAATAACGCCTCGAGCAAAGTCCTGCATGTGGTGGGTGACCGACAAGTGATCCATCAGGCGTCCCAACCGGTCGCCGGTAGTGTCGGTCTGCGAAAAGCGCAAACTCATCGTCCAAAGTCCGATGCCGATGAGCAGCGAGGTCATGGCTGCGATGATCTGACTACGAGTCAACGATGACGCAAACACCCCAATCGACAGGAAGGTCGACCCGATGCAGGCGATGCCCGTGAGCACCCCACACATGGCCCAGGGGTCCAACAACTGAGGTTGATGGGTCACCTGCCGTAAGACGACCAGAACACCAATCAGTGGAGCCCAACTCAAAAGATAAAACGCCAAAGAACCGGTGAACTTGGCCAGAACCACCTGCCATTCACCGACGGGCGTGGTCATCAATGCCTCATAAGTCCCGAGCGCCTTTTCGGCGGCAAACGTGCGCATGGTGATCACCGGTGTGGTGAGGATCAGGGTCACCCAGAACACGATGCCATCGGCAAAGAAAATCTCAGGGATCGGCGACGGCGTACGGTCTGAATTGAGTCGCTGGACGATGTCCATCAGGCCGATTCCAGCTAGGAGCAAGGTGATGGCCACGACCACATAGCCAGTCAACGAGTTGAAGGCGGCTCCCAATTCGCGCCGCACGAGGGTCAGGAAGACATTCATATCAAAGCCCCCCTCCTTTGTTCTTTTGGGTAAGTTGAATGAAGATGTCTTCCAGCGACAACCGAGGCCGGGTCAATTCTCGCAAATTCCACTCCTGCTGGCGTACCTGTTCGAACACCAAAGTCCTGAGGTCTTCCCCCGCCCTGGGAGTGAGGGCCACCCGTTGAAAACTGCCCGCGGCGGCTTGGATTTCGATCGAAGCCACCTCGGGCAAATCGCGGAACGCATCGCGGATGGCCTCCGGCGTGGCGTCAATCTCGGCCACCACTCGGCCATCTTGGCTGAAGCGACTCTCCAAGTCTTCCACCCGATCGGCCGCCAGAATGCGCCCCTGATTGAGGATCAATACCCGGGAGCACGTCATCTCCACCTCGGTCAAGATGTGCGTGGACAGCAGCACCGTATGCTGACGCCCCAATTCTTTGATCAAGGCTCGCACGGATCGCAACTGATGAGGATCGAGACCGATGGTGGGCTCATCGAGGATGATCAGGTCGGGCTCATGGACTAGGGCATCGGCCAACCCCACGCGTTGGCGGTAGCCCTTGGAAAGCTGGCCAATGATTCGCTTTTCGACGTCTTTGAGGCCGCATTGCTCGATCACTCGATCCACCCGATCTCGGCTGCGGCCGATGCCCAATCCCTTGAGTCGCGCTCGAAACTTGAGGTAGTCTCGCACCCGCATGTCGATATGCAGGGGGTTGTTCTCCGGCATGTAGCCGATGCGGCGACGCACTTCGTCGGGCTGATGAAACACATCGAAGCCAGCGATGCGAACCGTGCCACTGGTCGCCGGCATGAACGAGGAGAGGATGCGCATCGTGGTCGATTTGCCTGCCCCGTTCGGGCCCAAGAATCCCACAACCTCCCCTCGACCCACGGTGAAGGAGATCCCGTCCACCGCGGTGCGTCCGGGGTAGCGCTTCGTGAGGTCCCGGACCTCGATCATGGGAGTGGAGTCAGACATCCGCCTTGGAGCCTCTGAAAGTACTCGGGAAGCCTCACCGCAGGAACAGAAAACCCCGGAGATTCAACGCTGTGCTGGTAGACGCCAAAACCCTGTCATGGCAAAGGAACGCTGAGGGGTCAGTATGCGGGTAGAATCGGACCTGGCAGGTCGTTGAGGGGATACCCAAGATGGAGGGCCGCCTCGCGGAGCCGTTGGTCACTGGTCACCAAAGGCCAGTCTTGGAGCTGATCGGCTGTCGCCAAGTGAAGGGCGTCGAGGGATCGCAAGGGCACCTTCGGATGCACGCGACCCAAAATCCAATGGGCTCGCCGAATGATCGCCTCGGAAATGGGCGACAAATCGATCATTTGCGTTCGCATCTGATCGTCGAACCGTTGCCAGGCTTCGAGACGCAGTCGGGTTCCGATGAGTTGGGCTCGCTCCCGGGCCAGCATGGCAGACCAGACCTCGGTGAAGGCCAACATGGAGGACGAAACGGGGTGTCCCTCAACCAGGCGGGCGTAGAACTCGCTGTCCGGTTCGCGGATCAGAAGTTTCACCAGAATGCAGGAGTCGAGATACATGCGGAAGACTTCGCGGTTTGGGGGACTTTGAGATTGGGAAGGCTGAGGGATTTTTGAATCAATCCCGTCCATCGCGTTCAACACGGATGAGCGCCTCCGCCGAAGGGCCGCAAACCAGCGGCTGACCCCTCAACCACTCCCAGTCCACCGAATAGGCTTTGCCGTGGGACTTCACAGGCACCAGTCGGGCCTTGGGATGACCGTCGCTGGTAATGATAATTTCAGCGCCCCGCGAGGCCTGCTCAAGAAGGCTCGACAACTGATCCTTGGCTGCACGGACATTGATCGATGTGGCCTGCGGTTCTAACCGAGCTACCTCTCGAAGGACCACGCCCGTTTTAGCAGCCTCTGAGGTCCCTTGAGCATAACGCACAGGCGGAGTGGAGCGTTTCATAATCCTGATGTAGCCTCTTGAGGCCACATTGGCAATTTTTTTCAGGCCTCAAGTAGCCTCATTTAGCCTGACCACCTCTCCGATCCCGCTCGAGAAGGCACGCAGATCGGCTGGGAGGGCTCAGAAACGGGTCGGTTTGTCCGGGGCTCTACCGCAATTTGAGCGCCACGATTCCCGCCTGACGAACCACTCCCAAGGCCGTGCGCTGATCAAACAAAACCCCCAACTCCACGGATTCGCCCTTGGGCCGACTAAACAAATAGCGAGCCAAGGCCACGACATCTGGGAATTCGGTGCGATCCAACCCACGGATCAGGTGCCCTCGCTTGAGCCCCACTGCGGCCGCCGGGCCGTTGGCATCGACACTCTGAATGACAAACCCTCCTCCCCGCACCGGAGCCACTTTGAAACCGGCCCGTGCGGACAAGTACTCGTTGTTGAAAAAGTCCGCCTCGTCGACGAGGCGCAGTCGCAACTCTTTGAGGCTGCCTCCCCGTCGAACACTCAGAGGGATGTCCTTTGAATCTCCAGCCTTCACCAGAGCCCGATTGAATTCGATAATACCGCTGGGAGGATCTCCCTGGATCGCAGCGATCACGTCGCCCGCCTTGAGCCCCGCTTTTTCGGCCGGACTACCCGGTTGCACCGCCTGAATGGTCAGGGGCCGCGTCGCCGCCTTAAGTCGGGCTCCCAACCAAAAGCGCCCCACCGATTCGCCGCTCAGCACCTCGGCTAAGGCCTGGTTAACCCGTTTAATGGGGATAGCAAAACCAATGCCCTGGGCGCCCATTTGCGGACGCAATGTTGCGACGTTGATGCCGATAAGATCGCCACGCAGGTTGATCAACGGCCCGCCGGAGTTGCCGGGGTTGATGGCCGCATCGGTCTGGATCCAGTCCAAGGTATCGAGTTCTCCGCGCGAACGATCCTCATTAGGGCCGCGGCGTGCGCGGGAACTCAAGATGCCTCGACTTACTGAGCCCGCGTATCCGAAGGGATTGCCCAAGGCGATGACCGTCTCACCCAACAAGAGGTCGTCGTCCTTAGCAAATTTGACGGCCGGGAACTTTCGGCCCGGGGATTTGAGCCTGAGCAAAGCCACATCTTTGGCGGCGTTGAGTGCCACCCGTTCGGCTTCGATAGGCTCGGATCCGTCGTTGAACTTTACGAACACCCGTTTCACACCATCGACCACGTGAACATTGGTGAGCACGTAGCCCTCCTCGTCGATGACGACACCGGAGCCTCGGCTCACCACCGCCTCCTGCACCTGCTGCAATCGCCATCCGAAAAATTCAGCCATCAGGCGGTCGTCGACGCTGTTCGGATCGACATCGGCCGAACCCTCGACGTTGACCACGCTCGGCATCACCCGCTCGATGGCCTCCACGACGGCGTCGCGGCGGAGATCCAAAGCATCCGCCTTTGTTAGGTCGGTTTGCTGAGCACAGGCTGGAGCAAAACACGCCCCAACCAGAAGTGTGCCTGCTCCAAAAATAACAACGAAGGTTCTCTTCAAGACACTCGGTATCATGTCAGTAGCCATGGATAACATTTGGCCGCATTTGTTCAATTCCAAGCGGTCTACTGAATGCATAGCTTACTTGAGACTGGGATCAAGCGACCGAATCCTAAGGCGGGAGCGCTTCTGTCGTTTGCCGAGGAGCCGAATCGGCTCACTTCATGGCAACGTATAGGCGGTGCACATCATCATGGTCATCGATGGCATTGAGGAACGTGGAGACCAGCTGCTTTTCGGCGTCTCCGAGTTCCACGGGGGTTTTGGCCACGTGGCGGATCTCGCTGGCGAGGACTTTCCAACCGGCTTTGGAGAGCCAATGGGTGACCGTGGCCAAATCCTTCACCTCGGCTAGGAACCGAGTTCCAACATGCCCTTCAGGAATTTCTTCCCCGTCGAGCGGTTCAAGATTCTGCGCGCCGGCTTCGATGGCGTCGGATTCGGGATCGCGCTTGGCGTCGGAATGGGTGGCTTCCACCACACCCAGACGGTGGAAAAAAAACGACATGCTGCCGGGCTGTCCCAATTGGCCCTCCTTAAAGAGTTGGCGAATTTCCGGAGCCGTCCGGTTTCGGTTATCGGTCAAGCACTCGACGATCACTGGCACCTTGTGAGGAGCAAAGCCCTCATACAGCACGGTCTCGAAATCCACCTTTTCGTCCAAGAGACCGGCCCCCTTCTTAATGGCCCTCTCAATGGTGTCCTTGTTCACACTCGCCTTTTTGGCCTTTTCGACCGCCGCCGCCAGATGGGCATTGGTCTCGATCTCCGGCCCGCCCAACTTGGCTGCGATCATAATTTCGCGGGTCAGCTTGCCGACCACTTGACCTTTTTTCTGTGCGGCCGCCTCGCGACCCGCCTGCTTCCATTGGGCTCCCATGGGTCAAGGTAAACGAAAGTCCGGCCTCGAACGGAAGCTCAAAGAATCCCAAAGACGACCTGGGGTGTCATTGGCTCCAAGGCCGGCCCCCAATTCGGATGGCCAACGGAGGTCTAATCCCTCACCGATTTGCGCCCACCGGAAGGAGCTAAAAACTTACTATCCCGCACTCTGCGGTCTTGGCTGGTTCTGGTACCTCGGCATAGGATCTCTCAAATTCCATGAGTTTCCTGCACCGAGTCTCGGCCCCGTTGACCGTCGCGGCGGTCTTATTCTCCGCCGTATTCCAAGCCTCGGCCGGGATCCAGACGGGAGTCCACCCTCCCTCGGTGGACCGCGGCACACTTCTAGTCAGCGAATTGCAATGCGCCGCCTGCCACAGCGACAAGGGTCTGCAGGCCTCGGCTGCCCTCCCCGATTGGGCCGCTCCCAAAGGGGCTCCCGTGCTTGGGGCGGATCCGCTGAAAACCTCGACGACCTGGATGCGGCGCTGGCTCTCCAGCCCCCACCAAGCCAAACCGGGGTCTGCCATGCCCGACGTGCTGCACGGGATGACTGAGGCCCAGAAGACCAAGACAGTCGACGTACTCACCCACTACCTGGTCTCCCTGCGCAAGACCAACGAACCTTCCGGCCTCCGCTCAGACCCAGCCCGGATCGACCAAGGTCGTGCACTGTACCACACGGTCGGATGTGTCGCTTGCCACGCGCCCGAGACACGCCCCGAAGGAGTCACCGACCAAGCCTTCAAAGAAATCCAAGAACAGTCCATCCCGCTGGGAGACCTCGCTCGGAAATACCCCGCTTCGGAACTGGCCCGACTGCTGCGCGATCCGCTGGTGCACCGCCCCTCGGGTCGGATGCCCTCGATGAACTTGTCTCCCTCAGAGGCCGGAGCCATCGCCCTCTACTTGTTGCGGGATCAGGTCTCCGCCAACAACGCACCTTCCAAGGCACCGGCCATGGTCGATGGGCTTCAGTACGAATTCTTTGAGGGAGCGGCCGGTTCCATCGGCCAGTTGCTGGCCATGACCCCGAAATCCACCGGGGTCTCCACCGCCCTCGACTTGAGCCTGCCCCACCCCAACAACAACTGGGGCGTCCGTTTCTCCGGGTTCATCGACATCCCAACCGACGGCAAGTACCGCTTCTGGATCCGATCGGACGACGGCTCTCAACTGTCCATTGATGGGCGCCCGCTCTTAAACAATGACGGGGTTCATCCGGCCGCCGAAAAGAACGGCACCCTCAACCTCAAGCCGGGGCTGCATGAACTGGAAGTGGTGTATTTCCAAGGCGGCGGCGAAACCGAGTTTCAGGTGCAATGGGCTCCTCCGGGTGAGAAACGCGGCCTCATCCCGGGCGATCGCCTCAAACATGGCGGCCAAGTAGTCCGTCCGCTCGACTGGGAAGAGTTCTCCCTCGATCCCGCTAAGGTCGCCGCGGGCCGGGAGCAATTCGCCGCGCTTAATTGTGCCGCCTGCCATGCAGTGACCGACGCCACGGGATTGGTTCAGGCTCGCAAGTCCAAGCCCATGGTTCAATTGGCCCTGCGAACCCAAGAAGGCTGTTTGTCCGACATTCCTCCCGCCAAGGCTCCGCGCTTCGACCTCTCAACCGCCGACCGGATGAGCCTCCGCAAGACCCTCCGCAATCCGGCCGAGGCCCAGAAGGCAGCCAGCGGCCCTTCCGCCCATGTCGACCTCACCTTGAGCCAATTCAACTGCCTGGCCTGTCACTCTCGCAATGAGGTGGGTGGTCCGACCGCCTCAGGACGTTCGGAATGGTTCACCGTCATCGGCGAGGCCGACCTCGGTGACGAAGGTCGCATCCCGCCGCACCTCACCGGAGTCGGCAGCAAGCTCAAGGCTGCGGCCCTCGAGCAAATCCTGACCCAGGGCACCAAGGCGCGTCCGTACATGGCCACCCGGATGCCGGTCTTCGGCCCGAAGGTCCACACGCTGGCGGCCCAATTGAAACGCCTCGACGCCCCGACCACCGCGACTCCGGCGCCGGTCACCACTTCTCAAGACGCAAAGATCGGCTGGAAACTCATAGGCCGCGACGGGCTGGGCTGCGTGGCCTGTCACACCTTCACCACGCATGGATCCATGGGCATTCCGGCCTTGGCCCTCGACAAGATGGGTGAGCGCCTCGAATGGGAATGGCTGCAACGCTACCTGCCCAACCCGGCGGCCCTGCGCCCCGGCACCCGAATGCCGACCTTCTGGCCCGAGGGCAAGGCGGTGAACACCAAGATCCTCAATGGCGACACCACGGGCCAATTGCGGGCCATCTACGCCTACCTGGCCGACGGGGCCAAGGCTGAGATCCCGGCCGGACTCATCCGCGGCAAGAAGGAGATCGTGGTCGATGACGAGGCAGTGATTTATCGCAACTTCATCGAAGGCGGCGGAGCCCGGGCCATCGGAGTCGGTTATCCGGAACGGGCCAACCTGGCCTTCGACGCCCAGAACCTCCGCATGGCCCTGCTCTGGCAAGGTCCCTTCATCGACATGTCTCGCCACAGCACCGACCGCGGCACGGGCTACGAGCCGCCTCTGGGCGACCATCGCATCCGCCTGCCCGAGGGACCGGCCTTCGCGACCCTGTCTTCGTCTACGGCCCCCTGGCCGACTGCGATTAATACCAGCAGCCAGTTCTTGGGCTACCGACTGGATGCGCGCCAGCAACCCACCTTCCGCTATCGCGTTTTGGGCCTGACCATTGAGGAGACCCCTCTGGCCAAGCCGGGCAGCGTCGATATGACGCTGGTGCGAACCTTCCGCTTTCAGGGCACACCGACCCAGCCCCTCTGGCTGCGACTGGCCAAGGGTGTCATCCAACCGGCTAGCAACGGCTTCAAGGTCGACGGGGGGTTACTCATCCAGGTGGGCCCCGGCGCCAAGGCGACCGTCGTCGGCGATGAACTCCGCGTCGCACTCGAACCAAACACATCGGAACTCCGCGTGGAGATGACCTGGTGATCCTCGTGTGGAATCCCTCGAACCCAACCGCAGCCTCTTTCCCCTCTCCCGCATGAAGTTCCTGAACCCCACCGCGCTCACCGCCGCCCTCGGTCTCGCGACCCTCCTGCCTGTGTTCGCCGCCACCAAGGCCGAGCAGGAAGCCGAGTACTACCCCATCAGCACCCTGCCCGTTCCTGAAGGCGTGGTGCTGGAGGCCGGTGCCATCCAAGTGCTGCCTGACCAGCGCATCGCCGTCTCCACACGACTGGGCGAAATCTGGTTCGTCGCCAACGCCTTCGACAAAGATCCCGCCAAGGCCAAGTTCACCCGCTTCGCTTCAGGCCTGCATGAGGTGCTAGGTCTGACCACTCGCGGCGATGGATGGATTTACGCCACGCAGCGCGGCGAACTCACGCGCCTCAAGGACACTAATAACGACGGTCGCGCCGACCTCTTCGAAACGGTGGCCGACAGCTGGGGCATCAACGGCGACTACCACGAATACGCCTTCGGTTCGAAGTTCGATCGCGACGGCAACATCTGGGTCATCCTTTGCCTCACGGGTTCCTTCACCAGCGAAAACCCGTACCGCGGATGGGCCCTGCGGATCACACCTGAGGGCAAGACGATTCCGACCACCAGCGGACTGCGTTCGCCCGGCGGCATCGCCACCAACCATTTGGGCGAAATGTTCTATACCGACAACCAAGGGCCCTGGAATGGCACGTGTTGGCTCAAGCACCTGAAGCCCGGACAGTTTGTGGGCAACCCCACGGGCAACCGCTGGTACGAGAAGGCCTCGAACATGGGCCCTCGGCCGAAGGATCCGACCAGCAACAGCCGTATCCCGGTCGAGCGGGCCAAGATCCCGGAGTTCGTGCCTCCGGCCATCGGATTCCCTTACAACAAAATGGGCCAGAGCGCCTCGGGCATCCAGAACGACGGCACCGCCGGTAAGTTTGGTCCTTTCAAGAACCAACTCTTCGTCGGCGACCAAACATGGAGCACGGTCATGCGGGTGTACTTGGAAGAGGTCAATGGTGTGTATCAAGGCGCCTGCTTCCCCTTCCGCGAGGGCTTTGATAGCGGCACGCTCAGCCTCGAAATGGCCTCCGACGGCACGATGTTCGTAGGCGGCACCGACCGTGGATGGGGTGCTCGCGGCGGCAAGCCCTTTGCCCTCCAACGGATGAACTGGAGCGGCAAGACCCCCTTCGAAATGCACGAGATGCACGTCAAGTCGGATGGGTTCGAACTGACCTTCACCGAACCCGTGGATCCGGAGACCGCAGGCAAGGTGGAGTCGTACCAGTTCCGCACCTTCACCTACATTTACCAGTCCAACTACGGATCGCCTGAGGTCGATGCCACCCAACCGGCGATCGAGTCGGTGACCGTGGCTGCCGACGGCCGCAGTGTGCGTCTCAAGACCGCATTGCACTTAGGCCACCTGCACGAACTCAAACCCACCGGGGTACGCTCTAAGGCAGGCCAACCGCTGCTCCACCCACTGGCCTACTACACCCTCAACGAGATCCCTCGATAAGGACTGTGTCCGGTCGGTGCCAATAACGACTTCGTCCGGTCGGAGCTAATGAAGACTGTGTCCGGTCGGGGCTAATAAAGACCTCGGCCGGTCGGGGCTAACGGGGGCGTTCCACCCGCACCGATTCGGGCAGCACCACAACCACCCGGACGCCCGGAGCTCGGGCGTTGACTCGGAATATGCCTTGCCGAGGAGCCTCCGGGCTCAAGAGGTTTACGTAGGCTTGGACATCACTCGGGGTGAGTCGTTGAACCACATCGGGGTCGCCCTCGACCTCAACATCGACCACCGAGGGAAAGATCTGGAGCTGAGACTCTCCCTGCCCCGTCGCCAATACGCCCACGGGGATGTTCTCTAGCACTCGAACGCGAAACGACTCGTTGGAGGCCAACCGATCCATGCCCAAATTGGATCGGACCGTAAGCCAGATAAGGGTGGCCAAGGCCAAAGAGCCCAGCTTCTGGGCCCGATTTTGAATAAGCAGTTCGCGCCAAGCCATATCAGTGTCCTCCGTTGCTCACTGCTCCGGTGAACCAACGTCGCAGCCAAGAATTGCCAGGGCGACCCGAAGACCGCTTCACCAGCACCTGCGTCAGGAAGGCCCGGAGTTGCTCAATAGTGACATTCCGGGTCAGTGCGCCCCGATGGGCATACGAAATGCCACCAGACTCTTCGGACACAACAACCACCACCGCATCGGTCTCCTCACTCAGGCCCACGGCTGCCCGGTGGCGGGTGCCCAGGGAATTAGGAAGATCGCCCCGTTGGGTCAGAGGGAAAATTGCGCCCGCCCGCAAGATTCGATCGCCCTTAATAATCACGCCACCGTCGTGGATGGCATTGTTCGGAAAGAAAATCGTCTCGATCATTTCGGGCGTCGCCTCGCAGTTGATAGCAATGCCGGATTCGACGGTCTCGGTCACGGAAATCGACTGTTCGATGGCGATGAGCGCCCCCATGCGGGCCGGAGCCATTCGATCGACCGACTCGACGATGACTTCCAAGTTTTCACGCTGCTCCTGCAAGTTGGTGAAGAGCGGCAAATTTCCCACCTCAGCGAGCAACCGGCGAATCTCCGGTTGGAAGAGCACCACAATGGCCAGCGCTAGGAATGGCAATATCTGGTTTAGGATGGCGTTGAGGACATCTAAGCGCAGCAGGCGCACCGACAAAGTGAGCACCAAGAGCACGACCACGAAACCGGTCACCACGGCCTGGCCACGGGTCCCCTTGAGAAAGCGGTAGCCATAATAAATACCCACCCCAAGGATTCCAATCTCTAGGGTCGGGCGCCAGATGGCCTGCAATAATGGCAGCAGAAAATTCAACTCGTCTTGGTCTGGTTATTCAGGATTTCTCTCATGCGCAAAGCCTGAACGGTCTGGGCCACATCGTGAACCCGGAACACAGTCACTCCTGCTTCGGCAGCCCACAAAGCACAGGCAACCGAAGCGCCGAACCTCTGATTAGGTTCTACATCAAACAATCGGCCGATGAAGGACTTTCGGGAGACGCCTAGGACTATCGGTCGTTCGAGGGCTGAAATCACCCCCAAACTTCGCAGAAGGGACAAATTGTGAGGTAATGTCTTACCGAAGCCGATGCCCGGATCCAACAAGACCTGCTCCCGTCGCACCCCGTGTTCCTCCAATCGAAGCAATCGCTCTTCAAAAAAGGTGCCGACCTCATCGACGACATTCTCATAGTGCGGATCTTCCTGCATGGTCTGAGGGGTTCCCTGCATGTGCATGAGCACATAGCCGGCTCCGGTGGCCGCCACTGTTTTCCAAAGTTCTGGATCCGTCCGATGAGCCTCGATGTCATTAATGACACTGGCTCCGGCGTCTAAAGCCGCACGGGCCACCCCGGCCTTGCGAGTGTCGACGGAAATCACCGCGTGGGTCTTGGCCGCCAACGCCCGCACCACTGGAATGACTCGTCGCAACTCTTCGGACTCGTCGACCGGAGCCGCCCCCGGCCGGGTAGACTCCCCCCCGATGTCGATAAACTCGGCCCCTTCGGCGACCAACTCCTCTCCCCGCGCCACGGCCCGCTCGGGATCTAAAAAACATCCGCCATCGCTAAAGGAATCGGGCGTCACATTGAGAATCCCCATGACCATGGCGGGACGTGGGAAACTCCAACGGTATTGGCGCGCCTTGAATTCCATCTGCGGAGGCAGTTCAGCAAGACCTAGGAGCCAGAATTAGTAAGAGGCTGCGCCTGAGGCAGCCACCGGCGAACGCTGGATGAGCTCAATCTCATAGCCCTCCGGAGCATCAACGAAGGCAAACCCGCCAGAACCGTCGGGCTTATAGGTCGGACCGTCACTGTACCGAAGCCCGAGCTTCGCCAAGTGTTGACCAAAGGCCTCCAAGCTCGAGACCTCAAACGCCAAATGGGTTAAATCGGCCTGAACCTCCACCGGCCCGCTCGAGGGAAAATGACACAACTCAATGGTCTCCTCGCTCTCCGGAGCCTTCAAAAAAACCAACTCCGAACCCCGCGGAGACTTGTGACGGCGCACCTCTTCAAGACCCAGAACTTCTTTGTAGAAAAGCACCGAACGTTCCAGGTCGTTGAGCCGATAGCGGGTATGAAGCAGTTTCGAGACGCGCATCGGCCGACCGTAGTCTTACTTGGATTTGATGGCCAGCAACGCGGGTGTTTTTTGTTCAAAATCTCCCCCAAAAAACCGGACGAATGCTTCCGAATACATAAAAGTAAACTGCGTCTACCAAAAGAACTCCTTGCCCGGGACCGGATACGACAGGTAGACGTCCCCCCGAATCCTTTCATGGGAAAAACCCTCGTCATCGCCGAAAAACCATCCGTAGCCGCGGACATCGCCAAAGCCCTAGGTGGGTTCAAACGCGTCGATGACTACTTCGAACGGGAAGACACGATCGTCGCCTCGGCCGTCGGTCACCTCCTCGAGATCCGTGCCCCTGAGGCCTACGAAGCCAAGAAGGGCAAGTGGAGTTTCAACGCGTTACCGGTCATTCCACCGCACTTCGACTTGCAGCCTCGCGAGAAATCCGAGGCCAAGCTTAAGACCCTCCAGAAGCTCATTAAGCGCAAGGATGTCGATGCCCTGGTCAATGCCTGCGACGCTGGGCGCGAGGGAGAACTGATCTTCCGCTACATCGCTCAATACACCCAAGCCCGCCAACCGGTCCGGCGTTTGTGGTTGCAGTCCATGACGCCCACCGCCATCCGCGACGGGTTCAATCGGCTGCGCTCCGATCAAGAGATGCAGCCCCTGGCCGCGGCGGCCACCTGTCGGTCAGAATCCGATTGGTTGGTCGGCATCAATGGCACCCGGGTCATGACGGCCTTCAACTCCAAAGGGGGCGGTTTCAACAAGACCACCGTTGGTCGGGTGCAAACCCCCACGCTGGCCATCCTCGTGGAACGGGAGGAAAAGATCCGGAAATTCGTCTCGCGCAATTACTGGGAATTGCACGCCACGTTCGGCTGCGAGGCCGGTCAGTATGTCGGTCGCTGGTTCGACGAGCGCTTCAGCAAGCCGGCCGGCAAAGACGCCGACGAAGCCCTCCGCGCCGACCGCATTTGGGATGCCGCTAAGGCGTCCACCATTCGGGAACGCTGCCTCGGCAAACCGGGAATTGTTACCGAAGAGAGCAAGCCCAGCAACCAGCTCTCCCCCACGTTGTTCGACCTGACCACACTCCAACGTGAGGCCAACCGTCGCTACGGGTTCTCGGCCACACGGACCCTGCAAATTGCCCAGGCGCTGTATGAGCGTCACAAGGTCCTGACCTACCCTCGTACCGATTCACGCGCGCTGCCCGAAGATTACCTCGGGACCGCCCGGGGCGTGCTCGAGACGATGAACGGCGGCGGATACGGAAAATTTGCCGCCACCATTCTGGAACAAGGCTGGGTTCGACCTAATAAGCGCATCTTCAACAACGCCAAGGTCAGCGATCACTTCGCTATCATCCCCACCTCGGTGGAGCCCAAGAATCTGAGCGACGTGGAGTTGCGCATTTACGACATGGTGGCCAAGCGCTTCCTCGCAGTATTTTACCCAGCGGCAGAATACCTCATCACCACCCGCATCACCCGGGTCGAGGGCGAACCCTTCAAGACCGACGGCAAGGTGTTGGTAAAGGCCGGTTGGCTCGAGATCTATGGCCGCGAGGCCCAAACCCAGAACGAGGGCGAAGAGGCCACCGCCAATCTGGTCCCGGTGAAGCCCGGCGAGCGGGTTCAAACCGAAGAGATAGACCTCAAGCTCAACCAAACCAAACCGCCCCCCCGGTACAACGAAGCCACGTTGCTGGGTGCGATGGAAGGCGCGGGCAAGCTGGTCGAAGACGATGAACTGCGCTCGGCCATGGCCGACCGAGGTCTGGGCACCCCGGCCACACGCGCCTCGGTCATCGAAGGTTTGGTCGATGAAGAATACCTCCACCGCAATGGCAACGAGCTTCAGCCCACGGGCAAGGCCTTCATGCTCATCGCGCTCCTGCGCGGTTTGGGCATCGAAGAACTGAGCAAGCCCGAGCTGACGGGCGAGTGGGAGCATAAGCTCAAGGAGATGGAGGCGGGCCGCTACACCCGGCCTCAATTCATGCAGGACATCGCCGAGATGACCCGCCGCATCGTTGAGCGTACCAAAGCCTTCCAAGGTGACGAGGTACCCGGCGACTTCGGCGACCTGCACACCCCCTGCCCCAAGTGCAGCGGCAAGGTGAAAGAGAACTACCGGCGCTTCCAATGTACCGGTTGCGACTTCAGCCTGCCGAAGTTTCTCGCCAGCCGCCTGATGGAAGGCACCGAGATGGAGCAACTCGTGACTGCCGGAACCTTCGGCCCGCTCCAAGGATTCCGTTCCCGCCAGGGTTTCCCGTTTGCAGCCGTCCTTAAGCTCGATGCCGACAAGAAACTCGTCTTCGACTTCGGTGACGACAAGAAGGAAGACGGCACCTCCGCCGAGGTCGATTTCACTGGTAAGGAACCCGTAGGCCAGTGCTCGAAGTGTCAGGGCAAGGTCTTTGAAAACGGAATGAACTATGTCTGTGAACGTTCGGTCGGGGCTGCCAAGTCCTGCGACTTCCGCACCGGCAGCGTCATCCTCCAGCAATCCATCGACCGGACTCAGGTAGCCAAGCTGCTCACCCAAGGCAAAACCGACCTGCTGAAAGACTTCGTTTCCAAGAAAACCGGACGGAAGTTCGAGGCTTTCCTGACCATGAAAGACGGCAAGGTCGGCTTTGAATTTGCGCCGCGCGAAAAGAAATTCCCGGCCAAGGGCAAGAAGGCTGCAGAACCCGAAGCCAAGGTCGACTTCACTGGGCAGACGTCTTTGGGTGCCTGCCCCAAGTGCAAAGGCAAGGTCTATGAGGGGCCGACTTCATGGGTTTGCGAACGCACCCAGGCTGACACGCGCAAGTGCACCTTCAAGGTGGGTCGCAAGATCTTAGATCAGACCGTTGAACGACCGCAGGTCGAGAAGCTCTTGCAAGATGGCCGCACCGAGGCCCTAAGCGGCTTCGTGTCGAAGGCTGGCAAGAACTTCACGGCGCACCTGGT
>JBDKKQ010000211.1:0-3200 GCA_039796015.1 Verrucomicrobiota bacterium | reverse complement strand
AGGATCAATTGCTCGGTGACCTGACGGATGCTTTCCAACGGATAGAACAACTCCACGGGACCCACTGGCCCTCCATGATCTCTCTGGTGACCGGCCCGAGCCGGACTGGCGATATCGAGCGGATTCTGGTTCTCGGGGCCCATGGCCCGAAGAAACTCACGGTCTTAATGTGGTAGGCTCTTGGGCCGAGCTCGAAATAGGGCTCGCAACACAGTCTTGGAGTGGGTCTCGGCCCCTCCAGACTGTCTCTCGGCACCATCTCTCTGGGCCGTCCTCTGGGCCGTCGCTCCAGACCGCAGCTCTCAGCGCAACCCTTAGATTCCCATGGGAATGGCAGCATATCAGCCTGCAGTGCCACCCTCTGCCCCGTTGGGGTGGCTCCGAATGCAAGCCAGAGGACAACCGTTGAACCGTTGAACCGTTGAACCGTTGAATCCGTTGAATCCGTTGAACGCGGGCGGGTGAACGGATTTCTATCACCGCTGCTACCTGCGGTTCTACCGGTTGACCGGTTTAGCACCGAGGGTTGTTCGCACCAAAAGCTCCATCGCCAACGGCGCCAGACCCGGCAGGTCGGCGATGTTGGTCATCACCCGTCGGTTGATGTTCAAGGCGGCCATCTTTTCCGACAGGGGATCTTTGACGTCCACAAAGCGGACGCGCCCCAAGGTCAACTCCAGTCGGTCAATCCCGCGAAAGGTCGCATTACCCACCCGCTGGGCGCGGTCGAGGTCGATGCGATTGGTGAGTTCACCGATACGATTGGTGTACGCGACGACCAGTTCCGAATAGCCCTGCATGCGCTGAAACATGTTGGTCTGCCCGCCAGCGAAGCCGTCCATTAGGGTCAGCTCATTAATTCGGATGCGCACCAAGCGGAACTTCAATTCCTGACGCTTGAAGGCGTCCCGATCGTACTCCACCCGCAGTTCTGGCAAATCAAGCAACTGCACACCCCCGAACTGGGACTGACCAAAAACCTTGAGGTCACGCACTTCTAGGTGGGGACGAAACAGTCCAATATTGAGGCTTCCGATCTCCACCTCGGCCACTCCACTGGCGTTGACGCGCGATTGGATGGTCCGCTTGACGATCCAGTCGAAACTCAGCAAACCCACCAAGAGCAAGGTGGCCAAGACCGCTACCCCTCCCAAGACGATCTTGAGGCCGATCCGAAGCCATCGAGGCATCCGCGATGCGGTCGAAGGGATTGAAATCTCAGAGCCCTCCTTCACAAGACCACATCCTCCGGACGCACCTCCAAGCACTCGTCCTGATCTTCCCAAATCACGGCCGCGTACGACTCCAAAAGCGGCGGCATCAATTCGGTGGCTGCCTCGATGAGGAGCTTCTCAGCATCTTGCGCGGCATCTTCGAAGGCGGCGTCATAGTCCTTAGATTTGCGCCGCTGCTTGTCATCCCAGTGGGCGACCTGATGAACCTCCTCATATTGCTCAGCCCAGCGCTCGAACCGAGGTCGGAGTGCGTCGGAAACTTCCTCGAACGGCACGCACGTCTCGCCGCAATGGTGGCACCGCAAGCCATTGGCGACCACATCCCGGGTGAAGAGCGGCAGCAGCGGAGCCCGGCAACACGGCGACTCGATGTAGCCGGAGGGAATGCTGACCAGACGCTTGAGCCAAATTTGACGATCATGGGCCAACTGGGATCCCAATCGGTAAGCGCCCACCAGCGGATGAGACAGTCGCCACACTTGCCCGTGAAGCTGCCCCAAGGTCTGGGAGCACCACCGAGCCAAGGTCAGATCGTCGAACTGTCGGAAGGTCCGGGCGTACTCCTTCCAGAGTCGATCCAACGGTGAGTCTTCCTGCAATTCGGACATAAGTTACAAAACCTAGCGGATCGGCAGACGGAATCCAAGAACGCTCGACAGAAGCAATGGGGCTGAGTTTGGCTCGATGGAAGGCCATGGAGTGGGTCTAAACCAGGGGCATTATCACCGATAGAACGAAGGCATGGAAACTCGCAGAAATGGACGATCCGAGCGACACCGCATCTCGGGCGCTCTTTACCGAACTTGAGAGACCTCTGGCCTTAGACCTTTGGGCGATTGTATCGTAGTTCCAACACCCGATTCGGCTCCCAATTCGTAAATGGGCCTGTTCGTCAGTTACAGACGGTCCTGCTCACTCGCACACACATGGTTTTTCACCCCCACATCCCATGGCTTCGATTCGTTCTGGGAGGCCTACTGGCATTCTGTGGGTGCCTTATTGCCTCCACCGGCTTGCAGGCGGGCGATTATGAAGCCGTGCTCAAACCCCTACTGCGCGAACGGTGCGTGTCCTGCCACGGGGCCCTGCAGCAGAAGGCTGGCCTAAGGCTCGACACGGTGGCGGGGATGCTGCGGGGTGGGAAGAATGGGCCGGTGCTGGTGGTCGGGAAGGCAGAGCAATCGGCGATGGTCCAACGGACGTCGAGCGCCGACGCCAACGAACGCATGCCGCCCGAGCATGAGGGTCATCCGTTTACCTCCGAGCAAATCACGCTCCTGACTCGTTGGATCACCGAGGGCGCAAGCGCTCCCGCCGGCGAACTCCCGGAGCCCGACCCGCGCAACCATTGGGCCTTCCGCCCCCGCCAACGGCCGTCGGTACCCACGGTGAAGCAAGCCGACTGGGTGCGGAACCCCATCGATGCTTTCGTGGCGAAGGGACTTGAAGCGGCCGAGTTGCCACCGCGACCGGAGGCCCCACGACGCCTCCAAATCCGTCGCCTGTACCTCGACCTCATCGGGTTGCCGCCCACTGAGGCCGAAATGCGGCAGGCCCTGTCCGACGGGTCCGACGAAGGCTACCGGCGCACGGTGGACCGCCTGTTGGAAGACCCTCGCCACGGCCAACGCTGGGCCCGTCATTGGATGGATGTGTGGCGCTACAGCGACCCCTGGGGCCTAGGCGATCAGCACCGCAACAGCGCCCGACACCTGTGGCACTGGCGCGACTGGATCGTCGAGTCGCTCAATGCCGACCTGCCCTATGACGAGATGATCCGACTCATGCTCGCCGCCGACGAATCGCATCCCGACGACCTTGGGCCGCTGCGGGCCACCGGTTTCCTCGCGCGGAACTACTTTCTCTTCAACCGCAACCAATGGCTCGACGAGACCGTAGAACATGTCGGCAAGGCGTTCTTGGGGCTGACGCTCAATTGCGCCAAATGCCACGACCACAAGTACG
>JBDKKQ010000210.1:0-4402 GCA_039796015.1 Verrucomicrobiota bacterium | reverse complement strand
GTTGACCGCGACTTATACGTTCGGCGGTGGCCGCGGCCAATAAGTTCGTCGGACAAATTAATTAGAGCAGCGCCCGGTGTGCTTCGGCACGTCGGGCGCTTTTTTTTGCCGACACGCCGGGACCGCGGCACGGAAACAAGGACGACGCCGGGCGTTTTTAGCTCATGGTCGTCACCCGTGAGGATGGCGAGGCACCGCCTTGGCCGGCGGTTTTGAGCACAAGTACCCAATTACTATTTGTTGGCGCCTTAAAACTGGCGCCTAAGCCGGTTCCCCGTGCGTGGGTTAAGCGGTTTCAATCAAAGCCCACGACGCGCTAATACCAAAATTTCTGCTTTAGCTGCTATAAAACGTTTTAATGAATGGGTATTATTGCGTAGTAATTACCCCAGCAAGCCCCCCCCAGGCTTTACCCCCTAGCCAGTATCTCCCCTGCCACTCGGTTTCCCGAGAGGCGTTTTCTGCAGCCAAATTTCAGGGCCACAAGGCCTTAGTGTTAGTGTTGTACCCCAAGCCTCAGTCCTACCGTAAAATGACTACCTCGAAAACCGTCAGTTCGCGAGAAGCCCGTCCGACGGCCTCGCTCTGCTCCAACCGACGGGGCGTTTCGCCCCTTCAGCTCAGCAGCACATTGTTAGCTCTATCCCTGCTCGCGTTACCCATCTCCCTCCACGCCCAAGCGGCCTCGGCTCCTTCCGCCGCCGCCTCGAGCTCGGCCGAGACGGTAAGGCTCAATCCCTTCGACGTTACTGAGGCGGTTGACGACAGCTTCAACACCAGCACCGTCGGCACCGGCGGCCGCATGGTTTTGGAACTCAAGGATGTTCCGGCCCAGTACTCGGTCATCAACCGCGCGTTCATCGACGCGCTTGGTATCACCGACATCAACGAGGCGGCCTCTTGGGCGCCTGGCCAGTCCTTCAACCCTGGCAGCGGTCTCGGCGATTCTGACGGCCAGTTCGGCCGGTTCCAGCAGCGCGGACTCACGCAGTTGACGACCCCGAACTCCACAAACAGTTCTGGTTCCTCCACGGGTGCGCAGAAGAATTTCTTCCAGAACAGCGCGGCGGGAACCCAGGATGCCTACTCGGTTGAATCCTTCGACTTCGGTCAGGGCCCCAACGGCATTCTCTTCGGCGGCGCCCAGTCGACCGGCCAGTTCCAGGCTTCGGCCGGTGCGGCGGGTTTGGCGGGCGTTCAGAGCACGCAGACCAAGAAGGCCCGTTTGGATCGGGCCCAGACCAGCATTTCGGCTGAAATCGGCGCCTTTGACTACCGTCGTATCACCATCGACTACAACCGCCCGCTCACCGAGCGCATTGGTGTCCGCCTCAACGCCGTCAACTTGGACGCCCACGGGTACGTCGACCACAAGGAAAATCAAAAGCGCGGCTTGAGCATCGCCTCGACCTTCCGTCTCTCCAATACCGCGGATCTCTCCGTTGAGGTGTCCTACGACAAGTCGAACCAGCACAACCCGGTTGCGCCGGGCGAGAGTATCTCCGGTTGGGACGGCCTCACGGTCGGTCGCGGCCTGATCGACAGCACGATGGTGCCGAACACGCAGAACAACACCGGCGGACTCAGCAAGTCATACGGCTCGATCCTCGGAACCTCCACCCCGCTCAATTGGGGTGGTGAGGCCAATGGCGTCAGCCGTTTCAACGGTAACGCGAACGCCTACTATTGGGACTATTCGACCAATCAGATCATGAACATGCGGGGTATGCTCGTTGCCCGCCGGGCCAACTCCACGAGCCGCACTCCCCTGTGGAGCAAGACCGCCCCGAACGGACAATTCTTTGTCCAGGGCACGCGGCCGCAAACCACCACCAGCGACGGCATCACCGGCAATCAGGACGTCGGCTTCGGCGTGACCAACCGTTCTTGGCTCAATCTCTCCGGTCTGCCCTTGGACATGTTCGCCCGGGCTACCGCCAACTCCAAGTTCTACCCCCTGGGTGTTCGGGAAAATATGGCTTGGGAAGGGCCGGCTCAGGAAAGCCGCTCCCGCGATCTGCAATTCAGCTTCTCGCAGCGCATCGGAAACAATATCGCGCTCGGCTTGCAGGGTGACTGGAACCGCAATCAGACGGACGGCCGCCTGATGGACCGCCAAGTCAACAACTTCCAGCTCGACCTCAATCAGCTGCTGCCGGACGGAAGCCCGAACACGCACTTCCTCCAAATGTTCTCGGCTTCGGGCGGTGACGCCATCGGCATCCAGCATTCGATTGCGACGGACAAGGGCATTCGCGCCAACGTCCAGTACAGTCTGAACGCCGGCAAATACGGCGCCTACGTCTTCAATCTCAACGGCAATGCCAGCAACCGCCGCTACGACTACGGTCTCTACATGCAGGCGATCACCAGCGCCCCGAACGATCCGGCCCTCAAGGCCCAGGTCCTTGATCCGCGCTCGTGGGCACTCAGCTCGCCGGTCCGGATGTTGACCTATCAAAACGAAAACCGTGGGTATCGCGAGGGGCGAACCGTCACGGACTTCAAGCTGATCAACTCGCAATGGACCGGTACGGGCAACGAAGGCGATACCAATGCTTTCACTCCCACCGTCACGACCTCCCAGGCCCAGACACGATGGGCGCTCAATTCCTACGGTTCTGCCCCGGCGGTCATTCAGGACTTCCTTGCTGAACAGCTGGCCCTGCAGGCGACGGGCCGTTGGTTTGATGGCAAGGTGGTCTTCCTCGGCGGTTATCGCCGCGATCTCAACAAGACGATGACCCGGCAGATCATGCTGCCCTCGTTCCAGCCCACCATCGACGCGATCACCCGGCCGCTCGGCTACGCCGCTATGATGCCCAATGGGGGCAACACGCGTGCTGACGGTGTCACCCGTTTCTGGAAGCCCAAGTTCCGCGGTACCATGGCGGATTACTACAAGCTGACGTACACCCCACGTGACGCCAATGGCGTCCAGGTCGGCTCTCCGCGACTGGCTTCGACCCGGCCCATGACCACGATCACGACCGGTGGCGTGGATGGCGGCCAATTGAACGGCACCTTCCAGGTCATGAATCCGCTCTATGTGGCCGACCAGTTCCGTGATGATTGGGGTGTCCCCGATCTTCGGACCTACGGCAGCACCAAGACCTACGGCGTGACGTACAATGTCACGAGCTGGTTCGCTCCGTACATCAACAAGAGCGACCAGATCCTTCCCGTCACGCTGTCGAGCGCCTCGACCAGCACGCCCCCGGTGGATATGCTGGGCAACGCATCCAAGGACATGCTCGCCAAGGGCACGGACTTCGGCGCCCGGTTCTCCTTCCTGAACGGCAAGATCTCGGGAAAGTACAACTACTACAATACCACCCGGTATAATAATCCCGCGAGCAACAGCGTGATCAGCAATATCAACACCCTGATCAACGCCAACCGCTGGGATGATATCAACACCTCCAACGGTGCTTCGTCCGCCATCAATCAGCTGGGTATCATTCCTCTCAACGGCAACGGCGACTACAACACCTCGAGCAACTACGGTTACGAGTGGGAGCTTAGCGCCACGGTCCTCAGCGGTCTCCGCCTGACGGTCAATGGTGGTGCGAGCAGCGGAGCGACGGACAACTCGACGTTCTACCCGCTCACCAAGGCTTACATGGCGACTCCGGCTCGCGTGGCCGAGTTCCGCGCGTTGCTTGAGGACGCCGGCGCCAGCTTGGACACGACCCAGAAGCCCCTGAGCAACGGGCATCCGGTCAATGCTGCTGCCGGCCTCGCCGTGCTTGCCGCAATGCCTGGCAAGTCCCTCGGGTTGGATTCAACGAATGCCGTCAACGGGTATAACAACCTGTGGATCGCATACGATCAGCTCGGGACCAATGCGACCCGCTCGCGGAACACCCCATCGGGCAACATCTTCGCTGATTACCGGGTTCAATCCGGTTTCGCGAAGGGTCTGCAGATGGGTGCCGGCGTGCAGTGGCAGGGCCCCCGCAATCTTGGCAACAAGAGCGGCTTTACCGTCAATACCACCGATCCGATTCTGGGTCTGATGGCGATCGACGATCCGACCGTGAACAACACGGACATCATCTGGGTGTCGGGCGCCCTGCGGACCCAGGCCAACTTCTCGTACACCTTCAAGATGAAGGATGCGCGGACGCTGGCTCTGGCCCTGCGGGTGAACAACATCAACGTGCGTCCGCTTCGCTACGGTTCGGTCAGCCGCCAGCCCACCGGCGACTTGACGAAGCCAAATCGCATCAGTTGGGAAGCCGGCAATCCGGTCGAAATCAACGATCCGATGAACTTCCGGTTGACCGCGACTTATACGTTCGGCGGTGGCCGCGGCCAATAAGTTCGTCGGACAAATTAATTAGAGCAGCGCCCGGTGTGCTTCGGCACGTCGGGCGCTTTTTTTTGCCGACACGCCGGG
>JBDKKQ010000209.1:0-3748 GCA_039796015.1 Verrucomicrobiota bacterium | reverse complement strand
ACGAGGCCTCGCCCGAAGAGGTGATGCCAGACCCGGTTGACCCAGACGCGGGCCACCAGCGGGTTGGAAGGGTTGGCCAACTGACGAGCCAACTCTAGCCGACCGCTCGAATCGGTGGGCTGGATGGGTTTGGCTCCCTGGAAGACGGCTGGGAGGCTTCGAGGGGCCAAGATGCCTGGCTTGAGTGGCTTGCCGCGGACGAGGACATGTTCATCAACCCCGGTGCCGTCCATCCAGGCCACGGCGGTCCGCGATTGCCAGGTGACTTGCCGCGCCAGTTCGTCCTGCCCCTGCATTAGTTGCCGAGCGAGTTTTCGATACTCGAGGTCGGTCGCCAGGTCCGAAAGCTCCGGGTGCTGAATCCACCATTCGGCCCACCGAAGGGTGGCGGGTGCTGGGGTGTTCGTGCTCCGGCCTTCGAGCCAGTCACAGGCTTCTATTCCACGCTTCTGCAATGCTTCAGCCAGGGCTTGGGTCGAAGTCTCCCGATGGGCGCCTGGAAACAGAACGGTGGGTTTCCAGGTTGGGACCGAATCGGATTCCACCACCTGAAGGATCTCGAGTTCTCGGGACCCATCGGGCCCGAATTCAATGTGGGCTCGGTGGCCGGAGTAAGCGCCGAGTGCGTGGGTCACCCATCGGGGCTCCAGGGAATCTCCCGTGTCGAAGGTCTGATTGAGCGCCCCGTGGAGAGGACCCTCGACCATCAGGTGCGAATCGACGGAAGCAAAGACCCGCACTTTGCCGCGGATCAGGTAGTGCAGTCGGCCGGATTTTAGGGTGACGGTGGGGGTCCGGAGCATTTGACCCGCCCGGGCCGTGGATCCGATGCGCCCGGAGTCGTTCTCGTTGCCCGGGGCGTTGGAGAGTCTATTCCAGAAGGCGTCTCGGCGGGCCGCGCCAAAGTTTAGGATTCGAGCGATGGGCTGCGATTCACTGGATCCGGGCACCAAAATTCCGGGAGCCAAAGGGCCGGATCCGAAGGCTTCTCCATCGGCTTTCCAAGGTTGGGCGCCGGGTCGCGTGTAATCGGCGATGATCCGCATCCCCAGGGGTTCAGTCAGCTCGGTCTCGGTCCCGTTACCGCGGGCCTCGGCCTGGACCAGCGGGTGCAGCAGGTGCTGCTGGTTGGTGGTGGCCGACTGCAGTTCGGTGATCCAAGCCCGTGCTGCTGGGAGGAGTGTTTCCTTTTTCTGGAGGGCGGCCATCAGGGTGCCCGTTAGACGCTGGGCTGCGGGTCGCAGTACGACTCCAGCGCGGCGAGCCAAAGGCGGTAGTTGCCGGGCGCGGAGTTCCTGGAGTTGCCGGGCCATTCGCTGATTGTTTTCCATGGCCTCGAAACGCACCTGGCGGTAGTTCGACCCCAAGATAAACCCGGACAGCGCGTAGTAGTCTTGGCTGCGGATGGGGTCGAACTTGTGGTCATGGCATCGAGCACAGGCCACCGTCAGGCCTAGGAAAGACTTGGTGAAGACATCGATCTTGTTGTCGATGCGATCGCATTCGTCCTGACGAATATCTACTGGCGAATGCACTTCCTCCCCCAGGAAGGCCCAACCGGTGCCCAAGACCGATTCGTTGTGCTCAGTGCCCGGACGGAGTCGGGGCGGGGTGAGCAAATCCCCGGCGAGGTGTTCTTGCAGAAACCGGTCGTAGGGCACGTCTTGGTTGAAGGCGCGGACGAGGTAGTCGCGGTACTGCCAAGCGTTAGCAATGGCGTAGTCGGACTCATGGCCGCGGGACTCCGCGTAGCGCATCAAGTCCATCCAGTGGCGCGCCCAACGTTCGCCGAAGTGGGGGGAGGCAAGCAGTTGATCGACGGCGTGCTCGCGTTGGGTCGGACCGGCCTGGCGATCTAGGGCCTGCTGATCTTCGGGCCGGGGCGGGAGTCCGGTCACTGCGAAGCTGGCTCGTCGCAGCCAGACCGCATCGCTGACGGGTTCCGCCGGCCGCAGCCAGCGCTCTTCGAGGGGCTTTAGGATGAAATGATCGACGGGGTCCTTGGCCCACTGGGCTTGGCGAATCACTGGGATATTCTGCCGTTGGGGGGGCTCCCAGAGCCAAGCTTGTGCCTTGCGGCGGGCCTCCAGATCGAAGGGAACTTTCGTCGGAGCGTCCGCTGCCTCGCTGGCGGACCATGGGGCACCGGCCGCCACCCAGCGCTCGAGATCCTGGCGGACCTGCTGGGCGAGTTGAGGGCGTTTAGGGGGCATCGCCGATTCGGCATCGGCGTGGTTCACGGCCCGGATCAACAGGCTGGCTTCCGGCTTTCCGGGAACAATGGCCGGACCGCTGTCCCCGCCCGCGATGAGACCCGCGCGCGAGTCGAGGCGGAGACCGCCCTGAAGTTTCTTAGCCGAGGCGCTGTGGCACTCGTGGCAATGCTCCACCAGCACTGGCCGGATCCGCTGCTCGAAAAATTCAAGACCGACTGAGGGATCGGTCGAAGGGCTTTGGCCCCAGACCACGCTTCCGATGAGGGTCGTGAGGGCAATGAGTGTGAGCAGTTTCATCCGGGAGAATGGTCCTGTAGGTTAGGGATGCAGCGGTGCGGTGGGGAGGTCTTTCTCGGGGCCAAACTGTGTTGGGGTCTTGGTTATTTTTACCTTGGGCCCGGAGGCTGGAGGTTGGAGGGTCTTAAACACTTCCCATGAATGCTCATCGCTCACTCCATCGCTCCTGTGCCGCCTGGATCCTCGTCCTGGCATCTGTTTCTACCGGACTGGCCGAAGATAAAGCGGCCTCATCAATACGACACTCCTACCTCGTGATGGGCGGCAAGACGGCCATCATCGGCGAGGACGGTGCGGCCCGTTGGGAGTACCGAGGGGGGACTCGTGACGGCTTCGTTTTGCCCAATGGAAATGCAGTATTGGCCTGGTCGGATCGGGTGGAAGAGGTGACTCCAGCCAAGCAGGTGGTCTTCTCGTACACCCGCAATCCGGACAATTCCGAGATCGGAACCGTGCAGCGTTTGTACAACGGCAACACGCTGGTCACCGAGCTGGGGAAGCGGCCTCGGTTGCTTGAAGTCGACGGCCACGGGGCGATCGTTCATGAGACGCCGCTCCAGCCCGAGACCGAAAACGCCCACATGCAAACCCGCATGGCCCGACAACTGAAGAACGGCAATTACCTCGTGCCCCATCTGCTGGCCTTCGCCATCAAGGAGTACACGCCGGACGGAAAGGTCGTTGCCACGCTGCGGACCGACTTGGCCGAGCTGGGAGGCCGTCCGGCCGAGAACTGGCCGTTCACCGCCATCCGGTTGGACAGCGGCAACACGCTCGTGTCGCTCACGCATGGCAACAAGGTGGCCGAATTCACTCCGTTGGGTGCGATCGCTTGGAAGGTCACCAACGACGATGTCGGCGGCATTTTCAAAGACCCCTGCGGATCCCAGCGCCTGGCCAATGGAAACACCGTGGTCGGCAGCCATGCGGCCAATCAGGGCGTTTCCATGGTGGAGGTGAACCACGACCGCAAGATCGTTTGGACCAGCGATCATCCGCTAGCCGCTGGGGTTCATCACTTCCAGATACTCACGACCAATGGCCGGCGGGAACCGGGTGCGCCCATGAAGTGAGGGGCACAAGCCACGCCTAGTTCGGAAGCTTCTCGGAAGATGAGTTCCACCGGAGGACTAGATCGGCTGTCTCCAGCGGAGCCATCGTCACACTCTGGAGCACTGCAGTGCAGAGCAGGGTAGAGAAATTCCGGCCAAGGCTGCTATCTTGGCCCACTGGGT
>JBDKKQ010000208.1:0-5199 GCA_039796015.1 Verrucomicrobiota bacterium | reverse complement strand
AGCTGGTTCTTGGTGAACTTCAGACGCACTTTTTGGGAATCCAGCTGGAGGCGGGCATCCACAATGTCGGGCGACTGGGTCAAGGCCTTGTGCCAGCTGTCCTTCTTGTCGAAGGCCACCGGTTCGGCGGTCAGCATCAAGGTGGGATTGAGCAACACGTTATCCCAGCCGCCTAGGTCGTCGTTGATCAAATTCCGGAGATTGGTGGAGGCATCGCCCAGGCGTGCCTCGCTTTGGAGCAAATCGGCCTTGGCACGATACACCTCGGCCTCGGATTGCTTTTCATCGAGCGGCGCGAGTGCTCCGACTTCGACCCGCTTCTTTTGCTCGGCCAGACGCCGTTCGGCTGTTTCGACGGCTTTGCGCTGCACCCGCACATTTTCGCGGGCGGCAATCAGGTCGTGATAAGCCAGAGCCACCTGAGCGACCACGGTGATCACCTGACGGCGAGCCCCCTGCTCGGAACGTCCGATGCCGATCTTGTTCACCTGCACCATCATGCGAGTGGAATCGATCCAGAAATCGCGCAACAACGGCTGCGTCAGGTCGAGGCTGACAAACGGGCTATAAAAAAAGCCGGAATTGATTTCCGGACGATTGGGAGTGGCAAAGAAGACGTTGTTGTTGCGGGTCATTCCGCTCTGCAGCGAGTAGCGCAAACCGGTCTCCGTGGGGGCCAAGCCCTGAAGCCCCACCGAGTAGTTCTCAGCCCAGGATTCGCCGCCGGGCGGGATAAAGTCGCCCGGGTTGCCGACGCCGGCGCTGGTCCGGAAATTCTGGCGCGCAGACATGCCGATAGAGGGATCGTAGCCAGCAAAGGCCTGACGGTACTGGCTCAACGACTGGCGCGGATTAAAGTACGCAATCCGGATGTCCAAGTTCTTCTGCAGAGCCAGTTTGAGGCAGTCGTCCAGGGAGACGGCCTTCAATTCAGGAGCCGCCTGCGCAGCGGACGAACTCAGCACGAGGGCGGCCAAAAAGCTACCGGCGGAGCGGACGGCACGGGACCAGATCTTCTTCGTTTCCATTGTCGAGGACAGTAGTTGGAGGCGTTGTCGCACTAGGAATGCGCTTAAAGACGCGTCAGCCAGACATTTCTTCAGCGATTTAAGAAAACAACTTACCCTCGCGATGACCAGCAAGGCCAGTCCAAGGTTTCAGTGATTCCTAAGTCGAAGCGCGGGCTCTTGCCGCTGGAGTCGATCCACCCCCAGACTCGGCGGACACATGAAGCGCGTCGTCCTGCTTGGCTGCACCGGTTCGATTGGCACCAGCACCCTCAAGGTGGTGGAGGACCAACCGGACCGACTCCTGTTGGTCGGACTGGCTGCCGGAGGCAATGCAGATCTCCTGATCGAACAGTGCCTCAAGCACCGCCCACGGGTGGCCTCGATCCATGACGCCAGCAAAGCCGAGGGGGTCCGGACGGCACTGGGCAACACCACCGAAGTGCTCACAGGCCCGGATGCCCTCATCCGCCTGGCCACGCTGCCCGAGGCAGACATTGTGCTTATCGCCATCGTGGGCACGGCCGGCCTAGAGCCCGCCTTGGCCGCCATCCGAGCCGGTAAGGACATCGCTGTCGCCTCCAAGGAAATCCTGGTGATGGCCGGCGAGATCGTCATGCGCGAGGCCAAGGCCCATGGAGTTCAAGTCTTGGCGGTGGACAGTGAGCATTCGGCCATCTTCCAGTGCTTGGACGGCAAGCCTGCCTCATCGGTGCGCAACTTGTGGCTCACCGCCTCGGGCGGCCCGTTCCGCGATGCGACGAAGTGGCCCAAGGAGGCTCTGGAGGCCGTCACTGTCGAACAGGCCCTCAAGCATCCGTCGTGGGTCATGGGTCGCAAAATCACCATCGATTCGGCCACGCTCTTCAACAAGGGCTTGGAAATGATCGAGGCTCGTTGGCTTTTCGACATCGAAATGCCGCGGGTTCAGGTGATCGTCCACCCGCAAAGCGTGGTGCATTCTATGGTGGAGTACGTCGACGGTTCCATCATCGCCCAGCTGTCCACGCCGGACATGTGCCTGCCGATTCAATACGCGCTGTTGTACCCGGAACGCCTCCGCAGCGACCGCGTCCAGACGAGCTTCGCCAAGATCGGCCAACTCACTTTCGAAGAACCAGATACGGATCGATTCCCAGCCCTGGGATTGGCCCGACGCGCTGGTGAAATCGGCGGAACCTTGCCGGCGGTGCTCAATGCGGCGAACGAAGTGGCCGTGGAACGTTTCTGCGCCCGCCAACTCGGCTTCACGGGGATTGCCCAACTAGTCACGCGCGTGATGGAGGCGCACCGAGTCATTGAGCAACCGACTTTGGAACAAATCCTCGAAGCCGACCGCTGGGCCCGCGCCGAGGCAGAATCGCTGAAATAAGCCCGGTGGAGACACCCGTCGCCAACGTCGCCAACGTCGGCCAACGTTGGCCAGTACAGCGCCGGCCAGTACAGCGCCGGCCCCGAGCGAAATTAGTTTTCGTCAGCGATCGGTGGTTTTCCCGGAGGCAATGGCTGCCCCCGCAAGAACGCCGACAATGCGGGGATTTTGTCTGTATTGATCAAGTCCACGCCCGCGTCGCGACACAGCTTCCACGCTTCAGGACGATCGGGCAGGGCCCAGAAGCGGATCTTCCGACCTTGCGCATGGGCCTGACTCACCAACCCCTTCAAGCGCGCACTGTCTGAGGCCGACATCTCGCCATCGCCGTCCCAGCGGAAGAGGGTTCGCCAACTTTCGCTCACCAACGGAACCAGAGAAGCGGGGGGCGTCGAGGACCCGGTGACACCTGTCGGAGAAGCATTGGTGAGGTCACTCATGCGACCGTCGAGGGCGCACCAGCGGTCGCGGTCTGCGCGGGCCAGATCCCAAGCGCGGTCTCCGCTGAGCACCACCGTGACTGCACCGGTCACGACGCCCGTATCGCGGAAGCGGGTGAGCATCGACGCATACGGTGCCAACTCCGTCTTGAGGCGCTCGTACACCTGCGGCCCCTGCCCTTTCACATCCACCAGCAACATCAGACGCGCCTTGGGATCGGCGAAAATCCCCACCCGGTTGCGGACGCGCTCGGCCAGCGGTTCCAAATACAGAGACTTCAGCGTGCGGTCGGGCTTCAGGTCTTTGCGGTCATGGGCCACCCATAACTGGCCTTCCACCAAATACACGTCGGCCTCGACGCTGCAAAACCCGTAATCGAGTGCCTCCAGCAACGGGCGCTTCTGCTCGTAGTCGTTGTGGGAATGAGCCTGGGTCAGAGGCCGCACCTCCGCCGCAAAGGAGTGACCAGCCAACAGCAGGCCGAGAACCCCGCACACAAGGACCGAGAACTTCATTGCAAGACCGTGCCCCAGGGGGCTCGCGGAGCACAATCTACGAACTGGTGACATCGGCCGCGGGCTCCGGCTTCGGCTCACTTGCCCGGACGCTTAGTCGGGGTGACCCATCCCTTGTGCCAATCCAAACTCCACAGGCGCTCGAGCCGGACTAATTCGGCGTGACCATCGACAAAGCCCGAATTAATGGCGCCCGGCAACGTGTCCTTCGGGTTGAAGGTCTGGTTGCGCCCCCAGACGGCACTCCCATGGCGTGGCAGCGTCAGGCGGACCATGGCTCCAGCGAAGTCGTCGCCGGTGAAAAGGTTTCGCGCCGGTGGGTCGGAGGCTTGGGGCCAAGTATCGATCCAGTTGCTGTCGGCGATCACCGGCGTGTTGGACGGTGTCGGGCAATCGGTCTCATTGCGGTACTTCTTCACTCGTTGATCAGGAGAGCTAAAATACGGATCATCATCGCCGTAAAACCACCCATTGAAGGTGTAGCTGGCCTCGTAGTCGATGCCCTTGGATCCGGTCCACAACCAGGTCTGGTTCAAGGAACCACTGTTGGGATGCCGACGCTTGGACTTAACGGCCGCCGACGGAGCCGACGGACAAATGCGGGCCGCATTAATGCCGCCATAGTTGGTGGCCAGCACGGTCACCCATAACGCATTGTCCATGCTGGCGGTCGCAGCCCCATTGTAGGGCACCGGTTTGCCATGATCGGACAAGTACATGAAGGTCGACAACGTCATCGACTTGGCGTTGTTGATGCACTTGATCGAATTGGCCTTCGCCTTCGCCTTCGCTAAGGCCGGCAAGAGCATTCCAGCCAGAATGGCGATGATGGCGATGACCACCAGAAGTTCGATTAGGGTGAAGCCCCGGCGAATCCGGGACGGGTGGAGTCCAAGTGTCATGGCAAAATCAGGGCTTTCAAATATCGGGCTCCGCAATCCTCACAGGGTCAAGGGTGGAGTTGCCGATCGATTGCAGCATCTGAGGTTCGGCGGCATGCCGGATGAGCTTGGTGAAGCCTAGGGAACGGACGGTGAGACACCGTCCCTATCAAACTGCTGCCACCTCCCCGGTAGGGCTCGAGTCTCTCGGGCCATCCCCACCTCGCCCGGCAGAGCCCAGGGAACGGACGGTGAGACACCGTCCCTACCATTCAGATGCAGATGAATCGGCCCTGCGGCCAACCCTAACGCAGGGTCCCAAATTCCACTCCTACCAACGATTCGGCCGCCAGGGTGCCCAGTTGGCGGCGGAGGGCCAGGATGTTGCCCTCCTCGGTGGGGTGATTGCGGTTGCTCAAGAAAATGACCCAGGTGTGGCTGCTGGGATCTTGCCACAGGGATGTCCCAGTCCATCCGGAATGGCCGAACGAGCCAACCGGGAAGAGCGAGCCGCGCGGTCCGGCATAGGGCGAATCAATGTCCCAGCCCAGACCCCGTTTCGGGAGATTCGGCGGTGTTTGCACCGAGATCATGCGAGCCACCGTCTCCGGACGGAACACCCGAACCCCGTCCAGGGTTCCGCCGGCATCCATCATGCGGCAGAAGCGGGCCACGTCGGCGGCGGTCGTGAATAAGCCCGCGTGTCCGGCCACGCCGCCCATCTTGCGGGCCGTCGGGTCGTGCACCTCGCCGCGGAAACACGTGCCATCGGCGCGCCGTTCCGTCGGGGCAATGCGGTCGACTGCCAGACCGTGCAGCAGAGGACGATAAGCCGTGTCTCGCATCTTCAGAGGTCGATACACGTGGGCTTCGCAAAAGGTGTCCAAGGTCTGGCCCGAGACCTTCTCCACGAGCTTGCCCAAGAGAATGAAATTAATGTCGGAATAGACGAACCGGGTGTCCGGTGGGTGCGTTGGCTTCTC
>JBDKKQ010000207.1:0-14951 GCA_039796015.1 Verrucomicrobiota bacterium | reverse complement strand
AGCTCATTCAAGAACACCGTTGTAGTATGGAGTGGCACTTTTTGTGTAGATATGCGGGACCGACCCCCAGCCGATTCGAGCGGAGCGGTGTCGGGCCGGAGCGAGCCTTGGAGGCGAACACCCAACCCCCTCGCGCAAAGCGCGAAAGCTCATCCTCCTCAGAGCCTACTCAGCGAGCGGAGGCCTGATGCCGCGTAGCCTACTCAGCGAGTGGAGGCCTGATGCCGCGTAGCCCCGCCATTCCAAGCCCGCTCGGATACCCAATGAAGAGCTCCGTCGAGGTCAGTGAACTCGCCGTCCAATTGCGCGGAATAGGCCTCCTTCAGAATGGCTCCCAACTGCCGGCCACCCGTCCACCCCTTAGACAACAAATGCCGCCCCTGCAAGAGCGCCACGGGCGCCGAAGCTTGCACCTGCAAGTCCGCTGCGGCTTCCCGGAGTTTCTGAACCGAAACCGGCACTCCCGGGGGGCGAGGAGGACGCCCCGAGGCATCGGCGGTCATCACCACACACAATTCCTCGATCGAGGAAGGGACCAACCGGACGGCCAACCGACGAACCATACGCGCCGAGGGCGCCTCGGCATGCACCATGTGATTGGCCACCAATGGAACCACCCGCTGCACCGTCGACTCTTGGAAACCCACTTGACGGAGAAACCGTGCCGCCCTCTCGGCCCCGGCGACCTCATGGCCCGGCGAGGTGATGCGATCCCTCCCGCCTTTGAACTCAGTGCGTGTACACGTTGCTTTGCCCACATCATGGAGCAGCACCGACATCATGAGCACCAATCGCTCATCGGCCGACATCCTCGCCCAGTCCGGCAAGGCCACCAAGGCATCCACCGCATGCAGCGTGTGAGTCCAGACATCGCCCTCCGGATGCCACTCCGGATCCTGGGCAACCCCAACGATCGCAGCCAACTCAGGCAACACATCCAACCAACCACTGTCCTTCATAAAGGCCAATCCCAGCGATGGCTGCACAGACCGTAGAGCCCACTTGAGCCACTCCTCCCGCACCCGTTCCACGGCCAGTTCACTGTAGCTCGAACGGATAGACCGGCACAGTTCTAGGGTTTCAGTTGCAGCCTTCAAACCGAAGCGCCCGGCAAACTGCATCCCCCGCAAAACCCGCAATGGATCCTCAGGAAAGGCCGCACTCGTGTGCCGCAGAATCCGAGCCTCAAGATCTGAGCGACCCCCATGGGGATCCATCAACTCACCGCTCCGCGCATCCCACAGCATCGAATTGATGGTGAAATCACGCCGAGCCGAAGCCTCCAGCGGACTCAGTTCCGGATCGAACTCCACATCGAATCCCTTGTGCCCTGGCCCCCGCTTCGAATCCCGGCGCGGCACGGAAAAATCCCAGACCGCACCACTCGCATGCGTGAGTTTTACCACGCCGAAGGATTTCCCGACCCAATCAGCTCGACCATACCGGGAGAGCAGCCTCACCAAGTCCGGATAATCGACACCATACACCTCGATATCAAAATCATGAACCGGCACTCCCAAGAGCCAGTCCCGCACGCAACCGCCGACGAGGTAGGAGCGTTCCAAGCCCGGAGTGTTCCGCAGCATTGCCAGAAGCTTGGGTGGCAGGATCTCGATCATGGGAGCAACGCAGGAGAAAACCCTCGCTCAACGACACTCCGGCAATCCCAAGCCTTTTCGGAGACTGGCCCAAGGCTCGGTGTCCCACTCGTTCACCGTCCCCGGCTCATCGGCCACCGACGGAGAAAGCATGGCCAGAAAGATCACCGGCTCGCGGAACGGATTGTAGGTGCCATGAATCTCGTTTTTCGGAATTAACACCATCTCGCCAGGCTTCAGAATGCGGTACTCCCGACCGCACCACTGCTCGGCCTGACCCGAAAGGATATAAATAATTTCCTCCCGAGTGGGATGCCGATGAAATCCATGGCAACGGCCGGCATCGAGGGTGGCCCGGACCAGCAGCAGCGATTCGCACGGCACGATGTCCGGACGCGACAGCCACGTGTTCAACGTGTACGGCGTGAGGTCGGTCCGGCTTTCGGCCGCCGTGACAAAGCGCTGTTCGGACACCGCCGGAGAAGCGTTCATGCAGTCAATGGCGCGCACAGTCACCGGACGACGCAAGCCTTTCCGCCCGGTCTGCCCGGTCTGCCTGGTCCGCCTCGTCCGGCTACCCTCAAGCCTCTCTTAACCGACCTGACCCACCTGTCGGCGTATCGATCCGCAAATGGCCGAGGTCCAACGTTCCATAACCTCCATGTCAGGGCCTTCGATGAGCAATCGTGCCTTGGGTTCAGTGCCGGAGTAGCGCAGCAGAACCCGCCCTCCCTTCGGTTGCACCTCCGCCTCCGCCTGCTGGACCAAGTCCAGAATCTCCTCGAGTTGCTCAAAGGGCGTCTTCACCCGGACCTGGACATTGGTGACCAACTGCGGATAGCGGGTCCAGCAGCGTGCCAACTTGGAGAGCGGTTCCCCACGCGTTCGCATGGTGCTGAGAATCTGGAGAGCTGCCACCAGACCATCCCCGGTCGTACTGTGTTCGCGGAAAATCAGATGCCCACTTTGTTCGCCACCGAAGACGTACCCATTGGCGAGCATGCAATCGATGACGTTTTTGTCGCCCACAGCGGTCCGGACCACCTCGCCACCCGCCGCGCGAATTGCTACATCCAGCCCCGCGTTGCTCATGACCGTGGCTACCAAAGTGTTCTTGGCCAATCGTCCTTCAGCGAGCATTTGCAAGGCGCTAACGGCCATGATGTCGTCGCCATCGACCAGACTGCCCGCTTCGTCACAAAGGATCACCCGGTCGGCATCCCCATCATGAGCAATACCCAAGTCGGCCCGATACTCGCGAACCTTGCTACAAATCGTCTGCGGGTACATTGAACCACACTCGCGGTTGATGTTTGTACCATTGGGCTGGGTCCCGAAGGCGATGACCTCGGCCCCCAGTTCCTGGAGGACCATCGGCGTGGTCTTGTAGGAGGCGCCATGACCGCAATCGACCACGATGCGCATGCCTTCGAGCGTCAGCGTCTTGGGAAACGAAGACTTGGCCTGTTCCACGTAGCGTCCAATTGCGTCCTCCACGCGAACCGCCTTGCCGATCTCATTGGCCGTGGGCCTGATCGATTCGATTTCGCCGCTGAAGACCAACTCCTCGATCAAATTCTCGGTCACATCGTCCAACTTATAGCCGTCGGCCCCGAAGAACTTGATGCCATTGTCATCGTAAGGATTGTGGGAAGCCGTGATGACAATACCGGCATCGGCCCGCATGGATCGGGTCACATAAGCCACACCCGGTGTCGGCAAGGGTCCGATGAAAACGACATCTACGCCCATCGAAAGAACTCCGGAACTCAGCGCATTCTCCAACATGTAGCCAGAGAGGCGGGTGTCCTTGCCAATCACGATCCGGTGGCGCACCCGATTCCGCGCCTGAGAGTTCCTATTCTTAAAGACATGCGCCGCAGCTCGACCCAGCTTCAAGGCTGTTTCAGCAGTCACCGGCTCAATGTTGGCTCGACCCCGGACACCGTCGGTTCCGAAAATCCGTTTTTTGTAGGACATATCAGCAAGGCAGAGACTGCCAAATCCCTCGATAGTCGAGCAACTCGCAATCCTGCCGCCGACGAGGATACTTGGATTCTTCAAGAAAATCCGATGTCACTGGAGCACGCTGGAACGATCCAACTCATTGGTTCTAGCTCAGGCGCATTGCCGCCCCGCCAACTTGTCCGTACCTTCGCCCACTCGTGTCCCGATCCACCGGCCAAGCTCACCTACTGCCACTGCTCAAGCAGGTGTTCGGCTACACCCGGTTTCGGCCTCACCAAGAGGAGATTATCCGGGACGCTCTGGCAGGGCGGGATGTTTTCGCATTACTCCCCACCGGTGGGGGTAAATCTCTGTGTTTTCAATTGCCCGCCTTGGTTCGTCCCGGTCTCACGGTTGTCATATCGCCCCTGATTGCCTTGATGAAGGATCAGGTCGACCAATTGCGAGCCAACGGGGTGGCCGCCACGTTTCTCAATTCGTCACTGTCCGAAAAAGAGCGCAAGGCCCGGTGGCGCGGCCTGCATCAGGGCGAATTCAAACTCCTCTACCTATCCCCCGAGCGTCTGATGATCGGCGAAGGCTCGCTCTTCGATGCCCTGCGTCAGTGGAATGTCCAGCAGGTGGCGGTGGATGAGGCCCATTGCATCAGCGAATGGGGGCACGACTTCCGCCCCGAATACCGGCAACTGTCCCTGCTCCGGGAACAGTTCACTGACCTGCCCTTCATGGCCCTGACTGCGACGGCCACCACCCGGGTCCGGGATGATATCATCCGGCAGCTCCACCTGAAGGATCCGTCGGTCCACGTGGCCAGCTTCAACCGCCCAAACCTGACTTACCGGGTCATCCCAAAATCCCAGGCCTATCGGCAAATTCTCGACTTTGTACGAGCTCGCCCCAAAGAGAGCGGGATCGTCTACTGCTTCTCACGGGCTTCGGCCGATTCAGTGGCGGCCAAACTGGCTCAGGACGGCGTCAAGTCGCTGGCCTACCATGCTGGGTTGTCCTCCAAAGAACGTTCTAACAATCAGGACACATTCCTGCGGGATGAGGTGCGGGTCGTCTGCGCGACGGTCGCCTTCGGCATGGGCATCAACAAACCCAATGTCCGTTTCGTCATCCATCACGATCTGCCCAAGAACATCGAAGGCTATTACCAGGAAACCGGCCGGGCCGGGCGGGACGGACTGCCCGGTGAATGCCTCTTGCTCTACAGCCCTGGGGATGTCGCTAAGCAAACGGCCTTCATTGCCGAGAAAACCGACCCGGAAGAACAGCGCATCGCGCGCGAACAACTCCAGCAGATCAGTCACTATGCCGACAGTTCTGAGTGCCGAAGGGCTGGTTTGCTCGGCTACTTCGGTGAGGTCTACCCGCAACCCAACTGCGGCACCTGCGACAATTGCCTGAGTCCCCGCTCCACCTGGGACGGCACGGTGGCTGCCCAGAAGTTTCTGAGCTGCGTCTTCCGCATCCGCCAGAAGAGCGGATTTGGAACCGGGTTTAATCATGTCATCGCGGTGCTCACCGGCAGCGAGTCTGAGAAAGTGATCCAGTGGGGGCACGACAAGCTCAGCACCTACGGCATCGGCTCAGAGTTGAGCCGCAATGAATGGGCCTCGATTGGGCGTGAACTCGTTCGCCTAGGATACCTTCGGCAAACCTCCGAGCAGTTCAGTGTCTTGGAGATGACCCCAGATGGCATGACCGCCCTGAAGGACCGTCGGATCATCACCCTTACCAAGCCGATGGAGCGATCCCGCCCCAAGGCCGAACGGGTTGGGGACATCGACTGCGACGAACTGCTCTTCGAGAAGCTCCGCCTCCTGCGCAAGTCACAGGCCGACAGCTTGGGTGTTCCGCCCTACATTGTCTTTGGCGACAACTCGCTGCGACTCATGGCTCGGGACCTTCCGACGACCGATGAAGAATTCCTGACCATCTCGGGCGTCGGTGAACGCAAACTCCGAGACTACGGTGAGGAGTTTCTCACGGAAATCCGCGAGCATCTGAGAAACAATCCCCGAAGGTAAACCGCCCGAGGCACCCCGGCGGTCTCTAGCGCAGCAATGGCCTCGGAAATCCGCCCGCCTCACATCTTCTCGGTGACTTCGATGCCCAGCGTCTCAAGGCCTAACCGCAATACTTGGGCGCTGAGCCGGCACAAGGCCAACCGAGTCGAGCGGGCCGGTTCTTCGGCCTTCAGCACGGGACAAGCCTCATAGAAACTACTGTAAAGGCCCGCCAACTCATGGAGGTAGTTGCACAAATAGTTGGGGCGACATTCCTCGGCGGCCGCTTGCAGCGTGAAACCCAAGTTCATGAGATGCTTGGCCAAGGCGATCTCGGCGGGCTCCGTCAAAGCGATGGGCTGGGCCGCTGTCGGCGCACCGGAGTCGCGGACCACCTTCGCCGCCCTGGTGTACTGATACTGGACGTAGGGCGCGGTGTTGCCTTGGAGCGCCAGCATCTTATCCCAGGAGAACACATAGTCGCTCTGCCGATTCGGCAACAAGTCCTGCCACTTGACGGCTCCGATACCGACGATCCGGGCAATCTCCCGACGTTCTGAAGCCTCTAAGTCTGGCCGCTTCTCGGTGACCACTTGCAGGGCTCGCTCCTCAGCCTCATCTAGGAGGTCGGCCAGTCGCACCGTATCCCCAGAACGAGTTTTGAAGGGCTTTCCATCTTCACCCAAAATCTTTCCGAAACCCACGTGCCGCAATTGAGTCTTGCGATAGGCCTCGGGCTGCCACCGGGCAAAGACATGGAAGAGCGCCCGAAAATGCCCCGATTGCCGGTCATCCACCACGTAGAGGATTTCGTCCGGAGCCCAGGTCCGGATGCGATAATCGACCGTGGCCAGATCGGTGGTCATGTAATTGAACCCTCCGTCGCTCTTGCGAATGAGTGCCGGCACATCCACCCACTCCCCATCCCGGCTCACCAAGAATGGATCCTCCTTGGGAGCCAAAGCCCGATCGCTAAACACCGCAACCGCTCCATCGCTCAAACGCGCAATGCCCGCCGCCATCAGCGCCTCCACCACCGGGCTTAACTCAGAATTGTAGAAACTTTCACCCAGGGTACGATCAAACCGAGTGCCCATCCGCCCGTAGAGCGTGTCGAACTGAACTTGCGAGAGACGGATCATCTCCTTCCAGATCGCCAGGTTTTCAGGGTCACCGGCTTGCAGGCGCACCAATTCCTGGCGGGCCATCTCCAAGCGGGCTGGTTCGGCATCGCACTGGGTGTTGACCGTCTTGTAGAGACGCTCCATTTCGGCGATCGGATCACTCTCCAAGGCCGGCCGATCGAGCAACTCCTTCCAACCCACCAGCAATTTACCGAACTGAGTCCCCCAGTCGCCGATATGATTGTCACTAATGACTCGGTGTCCGAGCAGTCGCCACATCCGCTGCAACGCATCCCCGATGCCGGTAGACCGGATGTGCCCGACATGCATGGGCTTAGCGACATTTGGTGAGGAGAAATCCAGAACCACTGTCCGCAGTGTCTCAGCCTGAGGTATGAGCACCGGTTTGCCGCTGGCCGCGTCACTCACCCAATTCTCGAGTGCAGGTCGAGTGAGTCGAAAGTTCAAAAAACCCGGGCCAGCAATCTCAACAGGTTCGCAACAATCGGAGACATCCAGGCGCGCCACCACATCGCTGGCCAATTGGCGGGGATTCATGCGGGCGGCCTTCGCCACCAACATCAAAGAGTTGCTCTGAAAATCACCAAACCGAGCCTCGGAAACCGGCTTCACCTGGATGGTGGCCGGATCGGCGGTAGGAACGAGAGCGGAAACCACGGCGCGGAGCCGAGATTCAATAACAGAATGGAACATGGGACGGAAGTGTCGGGCTCGAATGGAATCACCCCAACGGAGGTCAGCGCAGACCCTCGGAGAAATCGCGGATCAGTTTGATCATGGCTTCGGCATCCGAGGCGTTGGAGATGGACTTCAGGAAGTCATCGCGACGCAAGACCTTGGCAATTCCAGCCAAGGTATGCAGGTGACGCTGGAACTGCCCGGCGGGCACCAAGAACAAGGTCACTAAATGGACCGGTTGATTGTCCAATGAATCAAAGCTGACGCCAGTGCGGGAACGCCCAAAGGCGGCGATCACCTCGGGAATCAAATCGGTGGAGGCGTGCGGGATACCGATGCCGAATCCAATACCCGTGCTCATGGAGGTCTCGCGCTTTTTGACGACCGCGGTGATGGCCTCCCGATGTTCGGGCAGAACCTTGCCAGCGGCGACAAGGCACCCGATCAGCTCATCGATGGCCTCCCACCGGTTTTTGGCCGCCAGTTCAGGAACGATCTGCCGTGTCGTGAGAATATCGCCAAGATTCATGCGTACCTAAGACCAGAAGCTTCTCGCCTGCGTGGGCTGAGTTTCAAGTTTCATTTGTAACACAGCGATCGAAACCCGCGATGCATCCCTCACGGCAGGGCCTCCAACGAGAGCCTCATTTTCTCAAGAGATCCATTGTTGTACCCACCGCCACGCCTGCAGATAGAACTCACCGGAAAGGCGCGCTGCCGACCGCAACGTGGCCCCCATGCCTGGACGCCCGGCCAACCAAGTCATGCCCAACAGAAGCATTAAGGCATTGCCCAGCCAGATGAGCGACCCTGAAAACAGAAACCCCTCGCCCACCAGGTCCGGCTGTCGGATGCGCAAAATCACCGCCGTCATGGTGACGTGGAAGCCGTAGGTCAGACCCAAACCCACCTGATACACCGGCATGACCCACCACTCCTTACCCCAGCGCCATTGCACCACGACCATGATCAGGGACCAGAGGATCGAGTAGATGGGTAAAAAATAGGGAGAGAGCGCAATGAACGCATTGCTCTTGCTGACCCGGACCTCTCCTCCTCGGCTGTTCACCTTGAAGGATTGAACCCGAGATCCACACATCCAGGCGCTGAGTGCATGAGTCAACTCATGGCCCAGGACATAAATCCACATTGGGCGTGGCAGTTGGACATAGACCACCATCCAAATTCCAAAACCGACCAAGAGCGGCACCCAAAATGGGCTGCCAGAAACAGAGGTCCGACCGACCTCCCAGGCAGCCCAACTCACCCCCAGGTTGATCGGCAACAAAAGAAGAGCGACAAGCCAACGAAGCCCTCGGCGAAACCATCGAGACAACATTCCGCCGACAGAGTTCCGTGCCCCGGAGAGATCGAACAGCCCAAAGCTTCTGGCCCAAACCCGGACCCAGCCTTGCGATCAGAGGCACACAATGCACCATCTAAGAAGTGTTGCTCGTATGAAACCCAAGGCCAAGCCCACCGCTCGCTCGCTGGCCGTTGCCCCGACCCTGACTCCCCGGAAGGCCGGGCGTCCGAGTCCACGTTCCGTTGCCGTCCCAGACCTTCCCGTCGAAACTCCAACGGATACCGCTGCCAGCGAATTGGCAAGCTCCGTAGCCGGTAATCTGGGGCGCGCGCTCAAGCCGAACGAGATAGAGGTTATCCGCCTCATTGACAGTCTCTTTGCGCGGATCCGGAGCGGCACAGCTCTCACTTTGGGACACTTGGCCGAGCTGGGTTTCTTGATTACAGAAAACGCGTGGCAAAAGGCTGATTTGTGGAATGCCATGCCGCGTTCTTCCTGGGAGCTGTGGCAATATATCGCCGTCTTCGCCGAAGAGCGAAATCTGGCCATACCGGCTTTTCTGAAGTCGGTGACCCAACCGGATGAGGCCCGTGTTGCGGTGTCCACCCACAGGCGGGAGCGAGACGTCACTCGCTGGAGAACTCTTCTAACCAACCTCCAACTCGGCCCTTCGGAAGACGCACGGCCCGGTGGCCAGATCGAACTACGCCTCCGGCTAGACGCCAAAGAGGCCTTGGTCGAATGGCGCAAGGCGGGGGCCGACACCTGGGCGGCGATCAAGCCCGGAAAATTCAAAGACTTCGACGAGAAGCACGCTACGGAACTCGTGGTGGAGGTTGCCCTACTTTGGCAACCGCTGGCCCAACGGGCCCGGTACGGATACCCCATCGAACTCTTCTACCACGACCAGAACACCCGCTTGTTCCTGAACCGGGTGCTACGCTTGCCCGCACTGCATCCGTTCATCGTGGGCGCGGCGGGTGAACCCTTGAACCGACCAGAACTGGCCCTGCGCTGGACCCTCAACGATGCCGCCGACGACTATTCCGACTATTCGTTGCGGCTGCTCACCGGAGATGGGCAGGCCGTGCCCCCCTTCCTCCTGACCCTCCATGGCCGCCCGACCCTCTACCTGACGCTCGACACGCTCTTCTCCGGCCCCCCAGCCGAGGACCGTGCTCTGGACCCTGCGCTGGAGACTCGCATCCCGGCCCCGGCCCTCGAGACTCAGGCTGGTGTCCGTTTCCTTTCCCACCTTCAGTTGGCCCTTCCGCCCCGCCTTTCTTCCAAGGTATCGGTAATCCCGCTCCAGCCGCGGATTCAGGCTGAATTGGTTCAGCCCATCGTTGGTTACGACAACGAGTTCTGCTTCATGGACCTTCTGGCTGTCCGCCCCGACGGACAACCCGTGGAGCGTTGGACGGGCACTGCATGGACCGACCTCGACGCCCAAGACTCAACGCAAGCACCCGGAAAAACGGGGACTTCACGAACCGCAGACTCGCCAGAATCGCTGTGGATGTTCGACCGGTCTGCCCTTGCTGAGGCTGCCCGACGACTCGACGCCTCGGGTTTTCGGTGGGACTTCGCCCGTCAGCGCTGGTCTGCCAAAGTCACCCGACAATTTCCAGATCGCTTTGTTCCCTGGCTCAAATCGCTCCCACTGTCGCTCGAACTGGACCTCCGCGGCGAACTGGCCTCGTTCCTGCAGTCTGAGGTGGCTGGAACCGTCAAACTGGACGTTCAAGAATCGGGCATCGACTGGTTCGACCTCTCAGTGATCGTCGATGTCTCGGACACGTCGCTCTCGCAAGACGAGATCAAGCTCCTGCTCAATGCCCGAGGCAAATGGGTCCGCCTCTCCGACAAGGGTTGGCGCAAACTGGAGTTCAAACTGTCCGAACAAGAAGACGAGCAATTGGCCCGTCTGGGACTCAACCCCCACGAACTCAGCTCCGAGAAGCAGCGTCTGCACGCGCTCCAATTAGCCGACCCTGCGGCCCGCCAATTCCTCTCGGAGGCGAACTATCAAAAGGTCGAACGCCGGGCTGCTGAACTGAAAGCCCGCGTGACTCCGGAGATTCCGGTGGAGATCCAAGCAGAACTTCGTCCCTACCAGAAGGAGGGCTTCCACTTCTTAGCCTACCTGAGCACCAACCGATTTGGTGGCATCCTCGCCGACGATATGGGTCTGGGTAAAACCCTCCAGACCCTGACTTGGATTGCCTGGTTGCGAGGCCAGTACGCCAAACCCGGGCCCATCTTGGTGGTATGCCCCAAGTCCGTCGCCGACAACTGGCGCTCCGAAACCGCACGGTTTCTTCCAAGCGTCCGTCCGCGGGTCTGGAGCAGTGATGACATGAAATCGTTACCTAGCCAGACCGGCTCGGCCGATCTGCACATCATCAACTACAATCAACTGCGATCCATCGGTGAGAAGCTCCACACTGAATTCTTGGCCGTCGTCTTGGACGAAGGGCAGTACATCAAGAACCCAGGTTCCGTCACCGCCCTGATCGCCACCCGGATCGAGGCGAAGAACCGGGTCCTACTGAGCGGCACTCCCATTGAGAACAAGCTGATGGACCTCTGGAGCCTGATGGCCTTCGCGATGCCCGGCATCCTCGGCAACCGGGGAGATTTCCAGAAGCTCTTCGATGCCAAGGAGGATCCCCTCTGCCGGCGACGTCTTGCGGCACGCGTCCGCCCGTTCCTGCTGCGGCGCACCAAGATGCAAGTCGCCAAGGACTTGCCTGAGCGCATCGAGGAAGACCTGCTCTGTGAACTCGAGGGCGAACAGAAGACCCTTTACAAGGCCGAGCTCAAACGGGCCCAACAGATGCTGCTGGGCATCAGCACCGCCTCTCAGCTCAACAAGAATCGATTCAACCTCCTGACCTCCCTGCTTCGATTACGGCAAATCTGTTGCCACCCGAAGTTGGTCAAAGAGGACTCCAAGGCCGAGAGTACCAAGGTCGAAGCCCTCATGGAGACTCTCGATCCCATCATGGAGGAGGGCGGCAAGGTCATCGTCTTTTCCCAGTTCGTGGAAATGCTGGGTCTAATTAAGAAGGCCATCGCCGAGCGAAACTGGCCGACCTACTACTTAGCCGGCGACACAGAGAACCGCGGCGAACTGGTTCAGCAATTCCAAGAACACTCGGGTGAAGCCGTCTTCCTTATTTCCCTCAAGGCAGGCGGATTCGGACTCAACCTGACAGCCGCCAGCTATGTCGTTCTCTTTGACCCGTGGTGGAATCCCGCTGTTGAAAATCAGGCCATCGACCGGGCCCACCGCATTGGCCAGCGACAGACGGTCATCGCCTATCGGTTGCTCATCAAAAACAGCGTCGAAGAGAAAATTCGTGCACTCCAACGATCCAAGAGCCAACTGGCCGAGGATGTACTCGGAGAGGATAAGTTCGCCCAGGCGCTCACGCTCGACGACCTGCGGTACTTGTTCGAGGGGTGAGTCGGGAATACCGGGCCGCTAGAAACGCTCGATGTTGCGGAATTCCTACGGGACGCCGGGTCGGGAGACCCGGCCTACAGGGTGGACCTACAGGGTGAGTTAGTGGGTTGGGCGGTGCGTTGTAAGTCCATTGCCCCCACTGGACGGTCTGCAGGTTGGGTGCCCCCTGGGAATGCCAGGGTATGGGGAAACCGCGCGGGACGCCGGGTCGGGAGACCCGGCCTTCCCACTGGAAATAGCGAGAAACCGGGACTTATCGGAGATACCCATCCCTAAGGCCGATTACCAATAACGGGGCACGGAGGGATCGACCTCGCGGCTCCAGCGATCGATGCCACCGGTCAAATTTATAAAACCGGACAACCCCTTCTCCTCGAGGAATGCGATCGCGTGCGCACTGCGCACCCCGTGGTGGCAATACACCACGGTGTCCCCTTCGGCTCCGCACCACTCCTCCAGTTCCTGCCATCGCGCCTCCAATTGAGAGAGCGGTAGCAGCCTCGAGTCCGCCAGAGCACAATGAGCGTGTTCGTCCGGCTCCCTCACATCGAGCAGTCGGATCGGGCCCGTCTCATCAAAGTGAGACTTCAAATCCATCGGCGTTATGGAGGTCATCGCGGAGAAATGAATGCAGAAATTGCGAAGTCACAGAAGGTATCCAGCAACCCATAAATCAGAGACCTCGATGGTCTCAACTTTGGATGGCGGCCAGGTGGCGTTCGGCTTCGATCGCCGCCGAACAGCCCAGCCCTGCGGCCGTGATGGCTTGGCGGTACACCGAGTCCACACAATCACCGGCCACGAACACGCCAGGAATCTTCGTCAGGACCGTCCCATCGGTCTTGAAATAGCCATTCTCATGAAGATCCAAAGTGCCCTTAAAGAGAGAGGTGTTGGGCACATGCCCGATGGCCACGAACACCCCGGTGCACGGCAGGTGTGACTCGGCACCGGTCTTGAGATTCTTGAGCTTCACGCCCGTGACTTTGTCTGCCGCCACATCGGTGACCTCGGTCACCACGCTGTCCCAGACCATTTCAATCTTGGGATTGGCCAACGTGCGCTCGGCCATGATTCGTGAAGCCCGCAGCGTGTCGCGGCGATGGATCAGGTAAACCTTCGAAGCAAATCGAGTCAGGTAGGTCGCCTCTTCGCAGGCCGAGTCGCCGCCACCGATCACCACCACCGGCTGATTGCGAAACATGGGCAATGCCCCATCGCAGGTGGCGCAGTAGGTCACACCCTTCTTTTCCAACTCATCTTCGCCCGGGACGTCGAGGTGCTTGTGGCCTGCGCCGCTGGCGATGATCAACGTGCGCGTCTGGACCGGCTCGCCATCGACAATGAGTTCGGTCACGCCGTCGCCAAACTTCACCGAATCCACGGTGGCGAACTTCACTTGGGCCCCGAACTTCTCGGCCTGGGCCTGCATGCGGGTCATCAACTCATAGCCATCGACGCCCTCGGGAAAACCCGGGAAATTTTCCACGATGCTCGTGGTGGTCAGGAGTCCCCCGGGCATGGTGCCCGTGAGGACCAGCGGCTTGAGATTGGCGCGGGCCGTGTAAATGGCAGCAGTCAGACCGGCGCAGCCAGTCCCAATGATCACGACGTTTTCCATGTTGTGACCCACAGGCTACCTCGAAAGCCCACCCCGGCCAAATCGCAATTCGAAACCTTGCCGCTGCCACTCAGGCCTCAAAAGATCGCGTCCACCACCTCACCGAAGACTTGATCCGGTCCGCCAGGGGGCCCAACACCGTGAACAGTTCCGGCATCCGCCGAACCTCATCGATCACCACAAACCCCTTTTAATCTACACAACAGCAACTGGGACTCCTCTAATTTAGCCCGATCGGACGGCTTCTCCAGATCGAAGAACACCGAAAGTTGCTGCCCAGCAGGGTGAATTCATCTGGATTTTGGGAGAAGGTGCTCGCCCTGTGGCGTTGCTGGGTTTGAACACCCGGGATTGGGCGGCGGCGCACCCGAGACCTCTGGCAGGTCTCATTTCGGCGTCTGGACTGCTCGTCCGAGGGTGAGTTTGCTATCCGCTCGCAACGGCTGACCAATACTCTTGGATTATCCTCAACAACTCCTTCGAGCTCATGTGGTTTCGGGTCAGGCTTGTCGCGTAAGTCTCAACCTCGGTGCTAGGTTCCTGATTAGACAAAAAACCCCGGGAAGACCGAAGTCCTTCCGGGGAGTTGCTGGGTACGTTTTGGACGCAGAAATCAATCCGCAAGAAGATCGGTTTTGAAGCCCTCCCTGAATGCCATCGGGCCTGCCGATCCAATGAACTTTCGGGAGTCTTCTCCCCGCCCACCTTACGGACTGATTGCTGAGTCCACGTTCCGCCTTTCTTGCCGAGCCCTCTGTGATCCAGAACATTCTGGCTCTCAGAAGCTCCGATCTGGAGCCGGAGGAGGGAGGCTTTCTCCACTCCTCCCGGCCTAGGCGCGCCCGATGCGGCGCGCCCAGGACCGAACCATCCGGAGGGTTTAGCCCAAGAGACGGAGGGCCGACTGCGGACTGGCGTTAGCCTGGGCCAACATGGCCGTGCCCGCCTGGACCAGGATGTTGTACTTGGCGAAGGTCGTGCTTTCGTCAGCGACGTTCACGTCCTTGATGCGGCTATTGGCGGCCGTCAGGTTGTCTTTCGACACCCCTAACTGCTCCTGATACATGTTCAGGGCGGCTTGATTAGCACCCACTGTGGCGCGATCTGTGGCCAACTGATTGATGGCGGCCTTCACGTTGGTCAACGCGGTG
>JBDKKQ010000206.1:0-6952 GCA_039796015.1 Verrucomicrobiota bacterium | reverse complement strand
GTCTCCGCGTCGTTGCGGTCGAACTTCGCGGTCGGCAGCGTCTTAGCATCCTTGTGCTGGATGCGCCAAATGCGGGTGAAGTGGTGATCCCGATCCGGGCGGGCAGCCGCATTGCGGGCTCCGTGACCCGGACCCCGGGTGTCGTTGTGAACGGCGATCTGATTGTAGAGATCGACCAGATAGATAGCCCCGTCTGGGCCCACGCGGCTGTGAATGGGGCGGAACCAATAATCAGTGCTGGCAAGGAACTCGGTCTGCTTGCGGCCGTCTTCTTTGCGGCCCTGGTAGGTCGCGCCCTTCGGATCCAGAAACTCATGATGGAAGAGCTGGCGGGTGGCCTCGCCCATGAAGAACGAATACCGCTCGGTGGCCGCCCACTTGGCCGGCCAAGCGCCGCCGTCATAAATTGTCGCGCCCGCGGCTGCGGTCCAAGCGCCCACCCAGTCGATTTGCACGTACGGCTGACGCTTCTCATCGAAGGCCGGGTAGATCTTGTTTTCCTCAATGACATTGAAGAACGACTTCATGCCGCCCACCTGTCCGCGGGCCAAAATCTTTTCGGGAATGACCACGTGGCAGATGGGCTCGCCGCAGGTGGCCGTCGTGAAGAGGATTTCGTTGTCGGGCGCGATCTCGCAGCCCCAGGTGTTGCAACCGCCGGCGGCGATTTGCTCCACCGCAGAGCCATCGGGTTTGAAGCGGTAAATGCCCGCGGCGATGTCGCCGAAGTCCTTGGATCCGTCGCCAGACTTCACGCGTCCGCGGGTGTAACCCACCGATCCATAAATCCAGCCATCCATGCCCCAGCGGAAATTGCTAATAACCGCATGGGTGTCGAAGGTGCCCCAGCCGGTGTAGAGGGTTTCGACCTTGTCCGCCCGACCGTCTCCATTGGTGTCCCGAATCCACAAGATGTCGGGAGCCTGAGCCACGATGACGCCGTCTTTCCAGAACACCAGCGAGGTGGGCAGTTCCAATCCGTCGGCAAAAAGGGTGCGCTTGTCGGCCACGCCGTCGCCGTTGGTGTCTTCCAGAAGGGAGATACGGTCGAGCGGCTTGCGAGGTTGCTTGCCGCCAACAGGGAAAGTTTTGGGGTCTTGGGCGCGGTTCCAGTAAGCCTTGAAGTCGTTCTTATTCACGTCGCGACCTCCCGGGTACTCGGGCGTCTCAACCACCCAAAGGCGACCCTTCTCGTCCCAGTCCATGGACATGATCTTCTCGGCCACGTTCTCGTCGGCCGTGAGGGACACCTTGAACTCCGGATGGGTCTGGAAGGTCTTGAGCGCCTCGGCGGCGGGCTTCGGCCCCCCGGCCGGGTATGTAAGCGAGGCCAATTCCTCGGGCTTGCAGAACTCATCGGCGTTGGCGCGCTTGCCAGCCCAGGCGATGCCGCGCAGCAAAATGGCCCGGTAATGGGGAGTGTTGAATGAGTCGTACTCGTGACCGGGGATGCTTACAAAGGCCCGGTAGGGAGACTTGGCCTCGGGCAAGGTCTTTTCATAAGTCCACAGCTGGGGCCAGATGTTGAAGACATCGACAAAACTCTGGGCCAACACGTTGACGTCCTCGGCCATGTCGAGGCGGTTGTAGACCTCGTCTTTCCAGTCGAAGTTGGACACGCCCTTCACGATCGGATGCTCGGGATTGACGAAATAGACCCCGACATTCCCTTCGTGCCACTGAGTCTTCTTGTCGCCATCCCAGCGCCAGGCTCCACCGATGATCTTTTTGCACCACTCGTGCTGATCACCGCTGACCACGCCGTCATGGAGCACCACCACGCCACCACCGCGGGACAGGAAGTGCTCGAAGCGTGCACGGTCGTCGCCGATAATTTTCATACCGTCAGCCGCGTAAATCACCAGCACATCGGTCGCCTCTAACTGGGACGCTGTCGGAAATTCCATAGCGCCGCTGGCGGTGATTCCTCGCTCGGTGAGGAGCTTGGCCCATTCACCCAGAAAACGCGGGTGATCATGCTGGTTGGGGCCGTGGGTTTTGACGCCACCGCGGATGAAGACGCGGAGCGGAGCGGCGTGAAGTCCGACGGTGAGCGCCAACAAGGCCCACATCGGCAGGAAGGATCTAAGGAACTGTTTCATGGCTTGAGTCAAACAACGCAAATCGCGGACGCCGTCGCCGACGCGCGCATTCAGGAAAGGATTGATCCTCCCGGAACGCACGACGGCAAGGGAGAACCCGGGCAGTCCATGGATGCGCTGTGAGTCAAACAGTACCGTATCCTGCGAGGAGTGCTATGCGCAGATGGCACGCTGGAATGTCAGCGATGCACCAGTGCCCCACCGGGGTGGATGATAAAGCCCTTTCATACGACAGGAACCGTCCGATGCCAGGATGACGCTAAACGGCTCATTCAGCGAAAATCCATGGCTACATCCCAGCTTCTGACACCGTTCTCACCCATTCTCTTGCCCAACCCTTCCTCGGAACAACCCGGGCGATGGTTTGACGTAGCATTTGAAGCCGGAGCCTTCCGGGGCCACGGTCTCCCTGTTCATGACCGATTGTTTCGAGTTACTCCAAGAACCGCGTCGCCCCTGGCTCGATGCCGACGCCCTGAAGGCTCGTTTTCTGAAATTGTCCGCGGCCGCACACCCGGACCGTTTCCATGGCGGTACGGAATCCGAGCGGGCCCAAGCCAATGACCGCTCCGCCGAACTCAACGCTGCCTACAATACGTTGCGAGAAACCCGCGACCGGCTGTTCCACTTGCTGGAGCTAGAACGAGGCACTCCATCCCGGGACATTCAGCGCATTCCTCCCGGGACGATGGATCTTTTCGTCGAGATTGGTCAGTGCTGCCGCGATGCCGACACCTTCTTGGCGTCGAATCCGAACTCGGAGTCTCCCATGCTTAAACTCCAGCGAATGCGACAGGCGCTCGAATGGAGCGACCGATTAATGGTCCTTCAACGTCAAGTGAACGTGAGGCGGGAAGCGTTGGAAACCACGTTACGAAGCCTCAATGCGGCTTGGGAATCGGCTCCCTCGCCCTCAGCGCCCGATCGAAAGACTCACCTGCCGCTAGAATCCCTGGAGGACGCGGCCCGTGCCATGAGCTATGTCAGTCGCTGGACCTCGCAACTGCAAGAGCGTCTGGGACACCTGGCCAGCTAAGCCTGGTCGGATTCTGTGGAATCCCATCGCGTTTTGTCTGGTTTCGTCGTCGGTGGCTCGGGCCGGATCGAACAGCGTCCAAGTCTGGACCGGGTTTCCTGCGGTTCCTCACCGCGACAGACCAGGACTCGATCCCGACTAAGCTTTGTTCGGGTCCAATGGACGGACCATCACGTAGTCGTCCATAACATATCCGCCGCCGATGTTGTTCACCACCGAGGCTTCCTGAAGAAACCCATGTCGATGGTAGCAGGCGATGGCCCGGTGGTTCCCTTTGTTCACATGAAGTCGGACACTCCGACACCCGGCCTGAGTGGCCGCTTGGAAAGCATGCTCAAGAAGTCGGCCACCAAGGCCCTTTCCCTGAAACTGCGGCAATACGTACAGCTTGTGTACGTATAGGACCTCGGTAGACGGGTCGGTCTGGGTAGCCATGTAGCCCACCGGGATTTGGTTCACGATGGGCCATTCGAACACGACCCCAGACGTCCGGTCACGCTGGAGGCGTTCGAGGCTATACATCCAGTCCAGCATGTACTCGATTTGTCCTGGCGACAGCAGCTCGCCATAGGAAGAGCGCCAGATGCGTTCGGCCAGGTCGCGGACTTTCGGCAAATCTGCCTCACCCACGGGCTCAATCCAGACCTCGGCCTCCAACGGATTCATCACGGAGCCCGAAGAAGCTCGATCCGGTTGGTGTTGGCGATTCCGAGTTCCAGCAACTCTGCATTGAAGAAGAGGTCGGTACGCATAGGTTTTTCCCCTTCGATGGGATAGGCCCTGCGCGCGCCCACCACGTCGGACATCGAGACCACGTCCAAAGCCACCAGATCGGTTCCGAAGCGCAATTCATTGAGAGCGATCGTGTCATGCAACCGAGCCTTGTCATCGCCCCGAACCTGGCCCACCAGCGCATCGGTGACACCAAAGGCCACCTTGGGCATTAAGTCATCCAGCGCACAAAGTTCCGGCACCGACTCCTCGGTCCGGCTGGAGTCGGTTTCAAACCGGTACATGTTGTCTACGGAACCAAAGGCCAGCGACAGCAGGTGGCCGTAGATCCCCCCAGAGTGGTGAGTCAAAATGGGGGTCACAGGGATGATTCGGGTCACTTCCTGAGTCAGGAGTTTTGAGACATGGGAGCGGCGTCCAACGGCAAAGCGGTCGCCCTTCCCAAACTCCAGATCGCCGTAGACGAGTTTTCCCTGCGCCGCCGCCTCGTAAAATTGATTCCCATCCCATCCCGCATCGGTTGTCGCCACACAGCGGACGCCCAATCGGCGGGCCAGTTCCTGGAAACCGGCGGTCTTAAGATCACGAGCCTGACGATCCCAAATCACAATCCGCTGAGCAGGATGCCCGGACTGGATGAGTGACTCGACCAAAGCCTCGACCACGGCAGGTCGGGTACCCGTCAGCGTTCCTGGGGCCGAGATCACTTTAAAGCCCACCACATCGGCCGGTTTGACCCACACCTTCCAGGCTGTGGCCGTGTTGGTCTTGCCGGACAGGGCCAACAGCCCCCGGTCCACTAGCTTCCGAACCACTTCCGAATCCGGAATGAATGCAGAGGTCGCCCTAGGATCCGAGATGGCATGAATCCGGGCCTTGGCTGGGGCTTGGATTGAATCATTGGTAGCCTTAGTGGTTGCTGCAACCAGCACCGCTGATCGGTGCAACCCAGCTTCCAACCACACCAACACCCAGATGTAAATAATGTGACGCATCTGTGGCGACGAGAATGCCAACTCTTCCGGCCTTAGGCAAAACAACGATAGCATTCTGAATCCCTACGAAGAAACGCCTGTCCCTTGTGAGGAGCCTGTCCCTTGTGAGGAGCCTGTCCCTTGTGAGGAGCCTGTCCCTGCGGTGGTCCGTGTCTGCGGACATGGCGCTTTCAGAGAAATCGCCCTACCTCGGAAGTGCTTGGGTGAGGTGGGTTTTGGGAGGACCACTGGATGTGGCCCGAGGACCTCCTGTGAGGTGGGGCAGCCTGTCCCTGTCCCTTGTCGGGCCTGCTCGGGACTTTAACCCGTTGAAGAGTGCGCTCTGGCGGGCGCACCAAAAAAAAGGCCCCCGTCGTTCCGACGGAGGCCCAAAGAAAAACCGGGGCGCCAGTCAGAGGATGACCATACGCCCCGGGGAATAATCAGAATCAGTTCTGTAGGACTTAGTGGAGATCCTGAGGAGTTGAACAACGACGCCTCAGAAAACGAACAGTGCAACTGACAGACGGGGTTTAGGACGCTTGTTTAGTTAACCTAGTCTTGCTCTGTTAAACGCCTTGTTGAACAAGATTTGAACGCTTTGTTTTCTGAAATCGAAAACTTCAACGAACAATCTAACCAACAAACCTTGAACGGTTCAAAACCACTCCCTAAAAAAACTCTCTTTAAAACCCCGATAAACGTCAGGCACCAAAACTTCAGTCCTACGATTAAAAGTCCCATTAACTCGCTCCAGTGAAAAATCAAGGGAAGCAAACCAACGCGCTTTTATAACTCTGCTGCGAAAGAACGAGACCAACCTAGCAGGGATTTTTGATGCGTCAACCGCCAACTGGCTCAAAATAACATTCTCAACTATCCGAGCGAGGGCTGGAACTGGCAGCGGGAGGATCGGAGACTCTGATAACTTGTCCAACGTCTTCGGCGACGGACCAAGACATCCAACCCCGACGGACACGCTTTTCGATCCGATGGGATTCGTTTAGATGGGTGCTGAGAAGCAGTTCTGTTTTCAGGCTTTTTACGAATCTTGCAGAAGAAAGTGAGCGTGAGACTTTATAACGTTACCGCTGCCGGATCGCTGCGCGGGCCGCTGAACCCAAGGCCCAAACACAGATCCTGGTCAAAAACATCTGCATCGAGGCTCTGTCTAACGAAAAAACTGCCATCCTCATTTCCAGATCCGACACTCTGCGTACCGTTCATCCCAACTACGACCGTGAGCCCCTCCGAAATCACTACCTTCGCCCTAACCCTCCTCATCATGCTCGTCGGCTTGGCGGGCGCGCTCCTACCCGGACTCCCCGGCACTCCGTTAATTGCCCTCGCAGCCCTGGGGCACCGATGGATCCTCGGGGATCACGGGGCAGCCACATGGGTTCTGCTCACACTCATCGTCGTCGCAGTGTTCTCGGCCGTCTTAGACTTCGCGGCGGCCAGCTATGGTGCCCAACGACTCGGAGCCACCTGGCGCGGTATGGTGGGAGCGGCCATCGGCGGTTTGCTGGGGTTGTGGTGGCCTCCGTTGGGATGGATCGCTGGCCCGTTACTGGGCGCCATTCTTGGCGAATGGATCGGAGGACGCCCCTGGAGCGAGGCGGGTAGCGCGGGCGTTGGGGCGGCACTCGGCCTCATCGCCGGGACCGCTGTCAAGGTGGCCAGCGCCAGCGGCATGATCCTCCTCTGGGTCGTCCACGTGCTGTGGAAAGCGCTCAACGCCGCTTGAAGATCGGAGACTCTTCCTGCCCGTTGGACTCCAAGTAACCCAGCAAGTCGAGGATGTCTTCCCGCCCCCAAGCCGAGAGCAATCCTTCTGGCATGGACGACACCTTGGAGACGACGCGGTGACGCACCTCACTGGGTTGCACGGTCACTTTTCGGTCGGTCAGGGCATCAACCCCAACCACGATCTGGGTCGGAGAATCTTCCAAAACCCGACCCGTGATCTCCTTCCCATCTTTCAGAGTCAGGACCATGGACTGGTACTGCTCGGAGATGACCGCGTTGGGATCGACAATGGAACGCCACAAGTCCGCCCGGGAGTAACGGATAGACACCCCGGTCAGCTCCGGTCCCGTTGCGCCTCC
>JBDKKQ010000205.1:0-18201 GCA_039796015.1 Verrucomicrobiota bacterium | reverse complement strand
TGACCCGGGAACGTGCAGATATACTCGTAGTCACCCGCCTGCGTGGGTGCCGTCAATTTCAGGGTGGCTCGGTTGCCCGATTCTACCAAGCGGGTCGCACCCACCACGGCCGGAAGCGCCGGCACATAGGCACGTCCTTCGCGGTCCAGAGCTCCCGGCTGCATCACATCGGCCGCGGCACCCACCGCTTCACGGGCTCCCGGCTTCACGATCACCAAGTTGTGGGGCATGAAGTCGTCGTTCTCGAGGACGAGCTCGAAGGGCTTGCCCGCCTCAACGACCAGACGCGGCACATCGTAGCGCATTTGCTCACGCACCGTGCGGATCACGAACACCGACACCCGAAGCTGCTTGAGCTGGGCGCGCAATGCGACCGCTGCCGACTCCGGCATCAGGCCCGCAAGATCCGAGGCCGTTTGCAACGCATCGACATAGCCGATATCGGTGCGGGATTCAGCCGGAACTGCAGCAGCCCAACGAACTAAGGCCGTCGCCGAGGTCCCTGCTGAGGAGGCGTTCCAGGCTGTCCTGGGCAATTGACGCAAGCCCTGAGCGGCTGCAGGGACACTGTCACCCTTGGCGATCAATTGAGCGAAGAGATTGAACACCTCTTCGGGTTTCTCATTCATGCTGAGCAAGGCACGCATGGCGGTGCGGCGCAGCCCCCCCGAACCATCCACAGACATCGGAATGCGGACACTCCGGGCCGGGGCCGGCACGGCCTTCTGCGATCCGACCTCCTGCCGAGCCGCGTCCAGCAAGGTCAGGTTGAACCCGTTCAGGCGTTGGCCAAGATCTCCCTCGGTGCGATTCCAAACCGAGACAGCCTCCACGGGTTGCTCGGAGCCGAGGTCCACTTCCCACCAGGGATTACGGTCGTTCTCCGCCGAGTGGGTCTGAGAACCGGAGCCGAACGATCCGTCGTTGTTACCATCAATGGCATGGGCAGCATCTCCGGAGTTACCCGTCGTAGACTGGCTGGCCTTACCACGGCGAGCGACATTCTGGCCGCCCGACCACACTTCCACTTCCGCCAGGGTCAGTGTTCCGCGCCGAGGCAATTCAATGCGCACGTAGCGGGCTCCGCCCTTCTTGGACGCGTCGGTCACCAACATCGACTCACCGGAGACCACCGGACGGACCAGACCGTAGGCCTTGGCCCGGAAGTCCGGATCGCTCACCAGCGGAATGCCCGCCAAGAGGTCGGCCAAAGAAGACGGCTTGGAGGAGGCTGTTTGCCAGAGGGCGTCGAACGAACCGTCCACGAGGGCCAATGAAGCCCAGGTCGCAGCCCGGGTCGTCGCGTGGGCGCTCTTAGCTCCCAACTGGGTCAAACGCGTCCGCTGCGCTTTCAACTCTTCCACCGGCTGGCCGGGCAACAAACGGGCCAAGCTAGTAATAGCCTCGTCCGCGCGGGATTCAGGCTTCTCCAACAAGCTCAAGAGCAGTGTCAAACGGGAGACCTTGCGCAGCGTCGCCAACTCATTGAGGGCCACGCCCCGATCGGCATCCAGCACCCCGGCGCGGCCCAACAAATCGGCCAAAACGGGCTCAACCCGCGGCAGCTTCAGGATTTCTGCCGTGCTTAGCGACTTGAGCAAATACTGCAAGCCAGCCGGATTGTTCTGCGCCAGCGGACGCCCATCGGCCACCGCCTTACGCCACTGGGGCTCCAACTGCCGGAGGGTCTCCTTGAGGGTGTACTCGAGGTAGTAATCCAGCGGTCGCTTGAGAATGGCCAAAGCCACTTCTGCGGCCTCGGCCGAGCGGTAGAAACTCGCACCTCGGACGGCCTCCAGGCGAACGCGCGGGCTCTCGTCATCGGCCAGCTTGGCGAAGAGCGCCAGAGCATTGGGAACGCGGTCACGCCAGTAGCAAAGGACGCGGCCAGCAGCGGCGCGGGCGTTGGCCTCCGGTGAATTCAGCATCCGGGTCAAGCGCTCGGCATCCACCACGTTGTGCCACTGGTGGACCCACAGAGCCTCCATCATTTGGTGCTCGTAGTTCGGATCCTTGGCATCCAAACTGGCTGCCCACTGACGCACTCCCGCGATGACCTTAGCCGTGTCGCGCTTGCCCAACTCGATCTTGGCCAATTCGCGAGTCTGGTTCTCGGGCTCCTTGAGCAAGTCCAAGAGAGCGGCAATGGATTGGCCCTCGATCTTGGCGGGCTTCATGAGCGGACGCCCCTTGTAGGTAATGCGATAAACGCGCCCATACTGGTGGCCGCGGTTCGGGTCACGCAAATGGTGCTGCATGTGACCGATGATCGATTGATGCCAGTCGGCGAAGTAAATCGCGCCGTCAGGGCCCGTGCTAATGCAAATCGGGCGGAAGTTCGGATCGGTAGAAGAAACCAGATTCTCGAGCGTCTCACCCTTCAAGCCTGAGCCGTCCTCGGTGACCTTGACCCGGAACACGCCTTGGAAGGAAATCACGTTCAGGTTCAGGAAGTTGCCCTGGAACTCCTCGGGAAAATGGCGGCTGGTGAGGATGCCGGTGCCCGGGCACGGGCGAGAAGGCCGATTCCAGAACTCCTTCATGCCGGAGTGCTTGTTCGGATAATCGATGCGACCGCTGAAGGCCGGACCAAAGTAGTTCGCGTTGCCGGTTGCATCGGTGATGAAGTCATTGCCCCAAGCATCGAATACACGTCCGTGGGGGTTGGCGAAGCCATAGGCCACATAAGTCTCAAAGCGATGGGTGCGCGGCTCGAAGCGGTAGATCGCACCATCGTTGTTGCGCAGCGCACCGTCGCCCGTCTCGACCTGAGTGCGGTGGAACACGCCGTCGCTCAAGTAAATCGAGCCACCCGGATCCAAGCAGATGGCGTTGGCCGTGTGGTGCGAATCGGCCGAATCCATACCCATGAGGATGCGCTCTTTAGTGTCTGCCTTGCTGTCATTGTTGGTATCGCGAATCCACCAGAGATCCGGGGCCTGCATGAGCAAGATTCCGTCCTTATAGAACTGAAAGCCAGTGGGGCAGTTCAGGTCATCCATGAACACCGTTTCCTTGTCGGCCTTGCCGTCGCCGTTGGTGTCCTCGTAGATGAGCAACTTATCCCCCACCTTGCTGGTCGGTGTGCGCTCTGGGTAGTTGGGCCACACAGCGACCCAGAGACGACCGCGGGTATCCCAGGCCATCTGGACCGGGTTCACCATGTTGGGGAAGCGTTTCTCGTCGGCAAACAGATTCACCTGCATGCCGGAGTGGACCGTCATCTGGCCAATGGCTTCCTGACCATCGATATAGACTTGGCTCTTGTCGGCGTTGGCACCGGGTTTGTTGGACTCCACCGCCGTCACGGCCGGCAGGTTCGAGTCATCCACCTTGAGGTCGCCATCGCGCGCCACCGCCCAGATCCGCAAATCGCGATTGGCCGTCAGCACATCGCGCTGGGACATTTCTTCCTGCATGACCTTGTAATTGGAGACGTAAGGAGCGGGAGCATTGCGATCTCCGACAAAACCGCCCTTGCCTGGCTGATAGGCCAGCGTCGAACGACCACCATACACATTGTAGCCATCGACCGTGCGGTAGCGCTGATGCCACTGCCTGTTCTTGTCATTCACCGCTCGGCGGAGCTTCTCCATGTCGCCGGTCGGCACCTTGCCGCCGATCAGGCCGCTGAAGATCGCCGGTGCCAGGGCCTTGTCGCCTTCTTCGCTGAGAAGATAACCATTGATCGTCAGCGAACGCCCCTTGGCCGCTGCGGCCGTCATGAGTTGCAGGGACGGTTCAAAGAGGTTGGCGAAGGCAACGCCGTTGTCTTTAGCCACCTCAGCGATGGCGGCCGAGTAGAGGCGCAAATTGGCATTGTTGACGGAGCGATCCGGGAAATTGATATCCACGTGCCTCTCGTTGGCCGCCGGTGACACGAGCGCCACCCGCGGTGCTCCCTTGCCGGAGTAATTGCCACCCCGCACGTGCTTGATCCAGGCATCTAGGTCGGTCTTGAACTTCGGCAACCCATCAGCCCCCTTGAAGGACTCGTTGTAACCAAAGAACGCGATGATTACGTCGGCCTTCGCCCGGGTCAGCCAATCGTCTGGAGAACCGAAATTCTCGGAACGGTGCCGATTGGCTACCTCGTCACCGGCCGCCGCCAAATTGCGGAAAACCAGTCGGTGATCGGGAAAACGGTCATGGACCAGCGTCTCAAAATAACCGGTGTGCTGCATCCGATCCGCAATGCCACCACCGACGATCGCTACATGATCGCCGGGCTGGAGTTGGAGCAGAGTTTGGGCGCTGACCGCCAGGGATAGGGCCAGTGATAACAAGGCCAGTCGTATGGATCTCATAGGGTTCTGAATGCAGCCACCGGAGGAACCGACCCATCGGCCCTCCCGGACTGCGCGCTCGGTGGATCCCCGAGCATAGGAAGACGAAGACCCACATCGCGACCAAAAATTCACTCGTCTGTGAACCTTTCGCTTAAAACCCAACCCCGCTTGTTTAACAATCGGGCAACAATCCGATGCCGAGGGACAAAACGCTTCCGGATCGGAGCCAGGTTTGGGACATTCCAAGGTGTTCCTTATGAAACACCTCATCCGAATTCCTATTTGGGGCATTGCTGCTGCTTGCCTCGCCGCCCTGCCCTCCGCGGTAGTGGCGTCCGACTACGCGAAGTCGATTCTCGCCGACGGACCCGCTGCCTACTATCGCCTGGGCGACAGCACGGTTCGCGGCACCAACAACCTGAACTCGGGCCTCGCCACCGGAATCACGGCATTCCAGAACCTAGGCCGGGTGCATACCCTGCCCGGTGCGATCCTGGGCGACTCTGGCCGAGCCGCCTTCTTCGATTTCACCTCCCGCACTGAAATCCCCTGGAACGCCGCAGTGAACCCCAAGAACGACAAACCGTTCACCATCGAGGCGTGGTTCTATCCGACCAGCGACCAGACCGCCAACGGCCAATGCCCGATCAACAATCGTTACGCGTATTCCGGAGTGGACCGGCAGGGATGGGTGTTCTTCCAGCGCAAGCCCAACGCCGACTATGCCGGCGGCGAAGGCGTCGGCTGGAACTTCCGCATGTTCCGCGGCGCGGGCAGCAGCTCTGGTCTGGATATTCTCAGCGGTGTGCCCTACGTGCTCGGTAAGTGGACTCACGTCGTGGTGGTCTATGATCCGAAGAGCGTGGTGGACGCCACCGTCACCATGTACATTGACGGCAAAGAGGCTGTCACCAAGGCTTGGACTGGCGGCACTGACGGCACCCAACCGGGCTACGTGGCCAACACCAGCGGCAATGATCCTGCCGTCGCCACCTTCGGCGATGCGGCCCTGGCCATCGGCAACTACAACAACACCGCGGGGACCAGCCTGAACCCGTACTTCGGCGGCGTGGACGAATTCGCCTTTTACCAGACCAAGCTCAGCGCCGAGCAAATCCTCGGCCACTATCAGAACGCTACCAACGCCAACCGGACGGTTTCCTACTCCAGCCTGATCCAGGCCGACAAACCCGCCGTTTACCTGCATCTCGACGAAGAGGCTCCGGGCCCCGAAATCGCGGTGAACTATGGCGAGACCCGCGCCATCGGCCACGGCAGCCACACAACCGAAGTGCGGTACCCCGCTCCGGGGGCCATCTCGGCCGGCGGCAACGACGGATCGGTGGCTTATCACAATCGCAACGGCAAATCGACGACCACCCTGCCTTGGACCGCGGGCAACAATCCCGGGGCCGACAAGCCTCTTTCGGTGGAGTTCTGGGCCCGTCCCATGAGGGACCAGCAAGGTGGGCAGTGCCCCGTCAACAACCGCTTCGTCGGCGGAACCGGCCGCACCGGTTGGGTCATCTTTCAGCGCAACCCCAATGCCAGCTACCCGGCCTCAGAAGGCCTTGGATGGAATTTTCGCATGTTCCGAGGCGTGAGCAGCAGCGGCGCTGATGTCAATACCGACACCGATTACAGCATTGGTGAATGGCAGCACCTGGCCTTCACCTGGGAACCGGTCACCGACAACGGCGATCCGGGCAGCAACGGCAACAACCAGTGGGAGGGTATCCTCAAGGCCTACGTCAATGGCGTGGCTGTGAACACCAACAGCGCGGCCCTCTATGCGGCCAATTTGGCGACTCCAGAAGACAGCAGCACCCCGGCCGATCTGGGCATCGGAGCCTACAACGCCAAGTCGGGACTCGGCAGCAACCCCTTCGAGGGCAACGTCGACGAGTTCGCTGTTTACGGCGACTACCTGCTGAAGCCGGAGCAAGTGTTGGCTCATTATCAAGCGGGCACCAACGCCCACCCGGCCATCCCGTACGAGAACCTGGTCATCACCGCCCCCTTCACGGGCCCCGAGCGCAAAGGCCCGGCCACCTACCTGCGCTTCAACGAAGGCGCGGTATCGCCGCTGGCCAACGCGGGCAGCCTCGAAGCCGACGCGGATGGACACGGCGTCTTCGCCAACACTTCAGCCGCTGGCCCACGCCCGCCGGCCTTCAAGGGCTTCGAAGCCAACAACAGCGCCCTCGACCTCACCACGGCCAAGGCCTTCGGAGCCCTCAATGATTTGGGCAGCCTGAAGCTCACCGACCGGGTTACCTTCAGCGCCTGGATCCAACCGGGCACACTCACGACCGAACCCTCACCGGCGCGCATCCTGGCCCGAGGTCCGGCCACCGTCAGTTCCTTCGTGGCCCAGATTTTTGAACAGGCCAAAGAGATCACCGCGCTCAACACCAACACCACCGAAGTGTCCTTGCGCATCGAACCCGTCAACGGCGCGCTCAACTACTCCTTCGGATCCAGCGAGTACAAAGGTGCTCCCGACCTCACGGTGGAGCGGGCCTTCGCCCCAGTTCCGGCTGCCGACCTGACGGCCGGCCAATGGGTGCAATTGAGCGGCGTGTACGACGGCACCCACTGGCGCCTGTACCGCAATGGAACCGAGATCGCCGCGGCCGCTGGATCGGGCAAAGCCATCGCCGCCACCGGAGCCGACTGGGCCATCGGTTCCACCGGCAACGGTTGGGACGGAGGCTTCACCGGAGCCATCGATGAAGTGGCCGTCTATCCCAAGGCATTGTCGGCCGCACAAATCCAGAAGCACTACACCATCGCCGTGAACGGCGGATCCAGCGAACCGGCCAAAGTAGCCATCAGCCTGAGCGGAGCCGATGCCACATTGACCTGGTCGGGCGGCGCCCTCCAGCAGTCTGACACCCTCAACGGCACCTACACTCAAGTCACCGGGGCCGTCTCCCCGCTCAAGGTTACACCCACCGGAGCGGCCAAGTTCTACCGCATCCGCTGACGTCACGAAGGCAGACAATTCGCCTTCAAATCTTCAATCACAGGGCCGATTTCCCCACGGAAATCGGCCCTTTTGTACATTCACCCCTCCCGTCCGACCGCCCATTTTGGCCACCCCCGCCGAACGGCCTCGGGCACTCATTGCGCGCGAAATGGATCCGCCTGAGGCCAGTCGGCCGGATTCGCATAAGGCTGAACCGGGCCCGGCGCCGAGCGCCCATTGACCAAGATCCGGTGCATCTGCCGAGTCATGGCTCGAACCACCTTAGGCTCATCCGCCAGCCGATTGGTCCGCTCCGTCACATCGCAACCCAGGTGATACAATTGAAGCTTCGGCAATCGGGCCGCCTCCTTACTTCCTGGTTTTGGATCGCTCCACCCGCCGCTGTCCGGAGTAAAGAGCAGCTTCCATGGCCCCTGGCGCAGAGCAAAGAAACCACCGTTCGAATGGTGCACCAACGCCTCGCGACCGACCCGCGCCCGATCCCCTCGACGCAACTGAGGCAGAAAACTCACACTATCCTCGGCCGCACCCGACGGCAGACGCTGCCCCAGAATATCGGCCAAGGTCGCCAGTAGATCGAGCTGACCCACCAACCGAGAACACGTCGAACCGGCTGGCACCTCAGCGGGCCATCGGACCAAGAATGGCACCCGATGGCCACCCTCGAACAAATCGGCCTTGTGACCCCGGAAACCGGCACTCGGATCATGTCCAAAGCCTCGCAACTCGCCGAGATTGGCCGCCGGCGAACAGCCATTGTCCGCCGTAAAAACCACCAACGTATTGCGGGAAATTCCGAGGGTATCGAGCGAATCAAGAATGTCTCCCACCGTCGCATCCACCTGCACTACAAAATCACCATAAGGGTTTGTTCGCGTCCGCCCGGCAAATTCCGGAGTCGGAACCGTGGGTGTGTGAGGAGAAGCCAGAGCCAAGTAGAGGAAAAACGGCGTACCGTCTACCGCTCGAGCCCGTGCCCTCGACTCGATCCAAGACAACGCCTCCCGCCGAAACCGCGGATGCACCTCCTCGTGCCGGAAATCCGGCCCAATCACCCCAGCCCGCCACATCTTAGGCCCGGGACTGGCCGCCACACGGTCCACCGGCACCGTCGTTGAGCGATCCTGACTCAGGAAAACAAACGGAGGCATATCTAGCGAAGCGCTGATTCCCAGAAACCGGTCAAACCCATGAGATAGTGGGCCACCGCCAAAGGATTGAGCAAAATCTACCTCCTCCAATTTGGGACCGGTGCGCACCCAATCCACACCCAAGTGCCACTTTCCGACCATGCCCGTCGCATACCCCTGACCCCGCAAAAATCCCGCCACCGTCAACCGACCGGGTTCGATCAGAGCTGGATCGTACCCATGTAACACACTCGACTTGAGTTTCCCCCGCCAAGAATAGCGCCCCGTCAGCAACGTATAACGGCTCGGCGTACAAACCCCAGAAGCCGAATGAGCATCAGTGAACGTGCGTCCCTCACGAGCCAGTCGATCGATGCCTGGAGTTTTCCAAGCGCACTTTGGATTCAGACTCGAGACATCCCCGAGTCCCATGTCATCGGCCAAAATAACGATCACATTCGGCCGAGACGCAGGCACTGAAGAAGCGTAGCCCATCTCCCCGAAGCCCAGAAAGCCCACCACCCCAAAGAACCACCCCTGGAGCCAAACTAAACGCCAACCCGGCACCCGACCGCACAGCCAAAAAAGAGATCGCATAGGAAGATGGTCCACGTTGCCCATCGCCTCTCCCTTTGACCAGCCCCGTATAATCAGCCCCACGCAAGTGACAACCCGAAGCAGGGACGGACCGCTCGGAGATCGGTCCCTACCTCGGAAGTCATCGGGCTGCATCCACCCCTAACCTCAAGTGGGAAAGGGCCGCATAAGGGACAGGCTCCAAAGCGACCCAGCGGCAGCCGGTCGGGGCGAAGCGAGCATTGGAACGTCAACACCCTTACCCCCTCGCGCACAGCGCTAAAGCTCCTCCTGTCCCCACGTTCCCTGCGAGCGCAGCACCGATCCGCAGAGCGCCCACCAACCCACCCCTTGCGCAAGCCCCGCAACACATCCCACCCCACAAACCCACCAAACACCCAAAAACGCCTTCAAAACACCCCCTTTCTCTCATACCGCCTAGAGACTGCTAAGGGACAGGCTGCAAAAAACGACCCAGCGACCGCGGATTGGGGCGAAGCGAGCCTTGGAGGCGAACACCCCACCACCCTCGCGCAAAGCGCGAAAGATTATCCTCCCTAGAGCCTACTCAGCGAGCGGAGGCCTGATACCGCGAAGCCCCGGCAGTTTTGCGAATCGCTCGCATTTACCATCTTCCCCGAATTGACTTTATGCGCCTTCTTTCCAACCGTAGTGTCTGAACATCACAGTTAGCCGATAATGCGACCTTTTGTATCCATAGCGCTCAACGCTTTCATGGAGTTGGTCCGACAGCCGATTTTTCTGCTGTTGATGACCACGTCGTCCAGCTTTTGCGTGTTCATTGCGGCCGTCCCCTACTTCGGGTTCGGCGAAGATCCCAAGCTAGTGAAAGACATGTCACTGGCCCTGATGCTCCTGTCAGGCCTCTTCGGAGCCGTCCTCTGCGCCTCCTCGAGCGTCGCCCAAGAAATTCGCCTCGGAACCGCCCTCACCGTGCTCTCCAAGCCCGTCGGCCGTTGGACGTTCCTGACAGCCAAGTACGTCGGCCTCTCCGCCTCCCTGGCTCTGATGACCTACGCCAACGTCGTCGCAGCCCTCCTCGCCGGCCGAATGGCCTTCGACGCCTACGGAGACACCGATGTGAAGTCCCTGGCAATTTACGGCGGAGCCGGAGCTCTGGCTTATGCCGTTGCTGGATTCTTCAACTTCTTCCTGCGCCGCGGATTTGTATCCGATGCAGTGTTCACTTTCATCCTCTTCACCACCCTAGCCGTGCTGGGCATCCACTTCTTCGTGCACGACGAACGCGCCTTCGGCGAAGTGGCCTTGGTCGACTGGCGCATGGTGCCCGCCGCCGTACTCATCCTCTTCGCACTCCTCATCTTAGCCGCCATCGCCTTGGCCTGTTCCACCCGACTGGATACCGTACCCACACTGGCCATTTGCTCAGCACTCTTCATCGCCGGCCTCATGGGCGATTACCTGTTTAAAGGTGCCGCCGATGCCGGCAGCTTCTGGGCCAAAACCGCTTACGCGCTGATCCCCAATTGGCAGCAATTCTGGCTAGCAGACGCTCTGGAAGACAAAAAGAGCATCCCCTGGCCTTACGTCGCCAAAGCGGCCCTTTACATGTTCTCCTGCATCTCTGCCGCCCTGGCCGCCGGGGTTTGGCTCTTCGAAGATCGCGAACTCAGCTGACACACTCCCAGTCCCCACCCGCCTCACCGCCCATGGAACGACACGCTCTCAAGCCCGGAATGCTGAACTGGATCGCCCTGCTAGGACTCGCCATCGGCCTCGAAGTCGTGTCCAAGATCGCCGATTCTGCGACCGCCGAACTCGGGGCCGCCTTCACCCTCGTCGGGCTAGTCATGGCCCTCGTGGCCTGGTTCCAGATGCGCTTAGAAGCCTCCGAAGCTTCCGAGCGACTCGAGATGGACGAACTGGCCCGATCCCGCAGTAAAACGGCCCTCTTCGACTCCACGGCCGACGAAGCGTTCCCCGCCCGCAAATCCCGCATCCTCTTCGAAAAGTGGTTCGTGCCAGGCCTCACCCTGGTGCTCTTCCTCATGCAAGCCAGTGGGGCGTTGTACTTCTTTACAGACCTCAAGGACATGGGCGCGGCCGCATCGGCCCCCTCCACAGTGTCCATGGCAATGTTCGCTGGCCTGAGCTTGGTCGCCTTCCTCCTTGGTAAATACACCTGCCGACTGGCCCAACTCGAGGGCATCCGACTCCTCCGCCCGGGGGGTTCTGCCCTCATGCTCGGGTCCCTGCTGGCCTTCCTCGCCACCGTCAGCGAGGGCCTCCAATGGTTCGGATTTCCTCAATATGACCGCCAAATCGCCTGGGTGCTGACCGCCCTCCTGGCCTTGGTGAGTCTCGAAACCCTGCTCGCTCTGGTCTTCGAAGCCTATCGTCCCAGGGTCCAGGGCAAAGAAGTCCGGCTCATCTACGAAAGCCGCCTCGTCGGTTTGCTCGGCCAACCCGCTGGATTATTCGCCACCGCCGCCCAAGCCCTCGACTACCAATTTGGTTTCCGGGTCAGCAACAGTTGGTTCTACCGATTCCTGGAAGAAAAGCTCAGCCACTTCGCCCTCATTTGGATCGGCATTTTAGCCGCCAGCGACTGCGTCGTGTTCATCGATGTTGGTGAACAGGCTCTGCGCGAACGCTTTGGCAAACCCGTCGGCGCCGTCCTCGCACCCGGCATCGCCTTCAAGCTGCCCCGCCCCATCGACCAGATCCACCGGCACCCCGTCTCCGAAATTCAAAGCTTCAACATCGGGTTCGTAGCCGACGAAAAACTAGAGAAAGAAGACACCATTCTCTGGACCAAGGCCCACTACAAAGAAGAGTTCAACCTCCTGGTGGCCTCCCGCGAGCAAAACATCGCCACCAACGCCGCCGAATCGGAGCAAATTGTCCCGGTGAATCTGCTGACCGTCAGCATTCCGGTGCAGTACCTCGTCAAGGACATCCGCGCCTGGTCCTACGGCCACAGCGAGCCCCAATTGTTACTTGAGCGCCTGGCCAATCGTGAAGTCGTCCGCTACATGGCGAGTGTGGACATTGAAACCATCATGTCCCACGGCCGCCAACAGGCCGCCCTCGACCTCAAGGCCAACATCCAGACCGCAGCCAACGAAGCCAAACTCGGCACTGAGATCGTCTTCGTCGGACTCCAAGATATCCACCCGCCGATCGGCACCAAAGAGCTGAAAGTTGCCGAGGCCTACGAAAAAGTCATCGGAGCCGAGCAGGAGAAAGAAGCCCGCATTCTCGAAGCCGATGCCTATGCGCTCGAGACGGTACCCCTGGCCAAGGCCGCAGCCGCCAAGACCCTCAACGAGTCCAAGGGTATCTCGGCCCAAAAGATCGCCGAAGCCTCCGGACGGGCCGCCCAATTCTCCTCCCAATTGCTTGCCTACCAGGCCGCACCCAAGGTCTTTACAACCCGCAATCATCTCGAAACGTTTGCCAAAGCCTCGGCGGGTTCTCGCAAGATCGTTATCCTTCCGACCAACACCCAAGACGTCATCCTCTTTAACCTAGAAGACAAGATCCGCCAGGATTTGCTAGATGTGAACATTGAGCCGGTCAAGAAGGACGAACCCAAGAAATGACCCCGACGGGTCCCTAGGCAACCTCCCGCTTTTTTAATCAATCTTCCCCCTCCCCTTCCCAAGATGAAGCCCCGTACCCCCACCCTGATCATTGGCGGATTGCTGCTGGCGATCTTCCTCTTCCTGCTGTTCGCCTACCAGGTGCGCACCACTGAGGTGGCCGTCGTCACCACCTTTGGTAGCATCAGCGGCACACCTAAGACCGAACCAGGCCTGTACTTACGCCTGCCGTACCCCATCCAGAACGTCTACAAGTTCGACCGCCGCCTCCAGAACTTCGAGCGCAAGTACGAGCAGAGCCTGACCCGCGACAAGAAGTCACCGATCCTCTCGGTGTTCGTCGGCTGGCGGATCGCCGACGCCGAACTCTTTCTCAAGCGCTTCAATGGCGACCTCTTCCGCGCCGAGACCAGCCTCGAAAATGTGGTGCGTGACGCCAAGAACTCCGTGGTAGGCCGTCATGATTTCTCGGAACTCATCGCCCCCGACCCCAAGCAAGTGAAGTTCGAGGAGATTGAAAACGAGATGAAACTCGTCATGGCCGAAACCACGCTCAAGACCTACGGCATCGCCATCGAAATCGTGGGCATCAAACAACTAGGCCTACCCGAATCGCAGACCGCCAAGGTATTCGAGCGCATGAAGGCCGAGCGCGAGCGACTCAGCAAGAAGTTCGTCGCCGAAGGTACTGCCGAAGCCATGCGCATCCGCTCCGAGGCCGAACTGCAGCGCGACACCACCCTCGCCGAAGCCCGCCGCAAAGCGCTCGTTCTGCGGGGTGAGGCCGAGGCCAAAGCCACTGAGTACTACAAAGTGCTCAACCAAGATGAATCGCTGGCCCGCTTCCTCATCTCGCTCAACAGCCTCGAAGCCAGCTTGAAGGATCGCACCACGCTCATCCTGGATGAGAAGACCGCCCCGCTGAACCTGCTCCGTGGCGATGCCGGGGCCACTGCACCTTCCAAAAACTGATCCCATGGCCGCTGCAAAAACACCCTCCGGCAATCTGCGGCCCGACGGCCCCAAGATTTCGTCGGACGACGCCTCCAGTCAGGCGCTCTCCGAGGCCTTGGGCAGCAGTCTGGTCCTCATCCGCCTCCTTGGAGCCCTACTGCTGGCCGCCTTCGTCTTTTCGTGCGTCTTCACGGTCAAGCCCAACGAGGTCGCCGTGGTGCTGCGCTTCGGCAAGCCCGTGGGCGAGGGTCGCGACATCCTCCGCACCAACGGCCTGCACTTTGCCCTGCCCTACCCCATCGACGAAATCGTTCGCATCGGCGTCGGCGACTCCAAGATCGTCCGAGCCACCAAAGCCTGGTACGCCGTCGATCCGGCCGCCGAAGCCGCCGGCATGACCGCTGCCCCGGTCTCCACCACGCTCAATCCCGCCTCCGAGGGCTACGTCCTGACCGGTGATGGCAACATCCTCCACGTCCGGGCCACCTTGCGCTACCGCATCAGCGATCCCGTGGCCTACACCTTCAACTTCGTGGCGGCCTCCAACACGGTGGAGAACTGCCTTAATAACGCCATTTACTGGTCCGCCGCCCGCACCAAGGCCGACTCCATTTATGGCGACATCGCCAGCTTCCGCGACTTGGTCAAGCAGCGGGTCAGCGACCAGCTCGCCCTCGCCAATTTGGGAGTCCTCATCGAAGGCCTCGATGTCGAGCGCGTCGCCCCGGGCTACGTGAAGGAATTCTTCGACGCCGTCATCACGGCCGGCCAAGCCCGCAGCAGCCGTATCAATGAAGCACAGGGCGAATTTGATCGCGTCACCCGTGAAGCCAAGGGCGAGGCCGACCGCACCGTCTCCCAAGGACAGGCTGCGGCCGACCAGCTAGTACAGGGATTGGCCGCCGAAGCCCGTTTCTTCCAAGACCAACTGGAGACCTATCGCCAGAACCCCGCCCTTTACCGCGATCGACTCCGGGTCGACACCATCACCCGCATTCTCACCAACTCTCCCGACAAGTTCTTCCTGCCCTCGCGGGCCGACGGCGAGCGCCGCGAAGTTCGTATCCAGCTCAATCGGGAACCCCAACCCCAGAAGCGTCCCGAGCTCGGGCGTTGATCTAGGTCCCCAAAACTTCTCCCTTTTCATCCATGCAAGTCACCAGCCTCCTGACCCTCGAGGAAGACGCCAAAAAGGACGCAGCCTGCGCCGACTGCGGTCATGACCACGGTGGTCTGGATCATTCGCACACCAACACCAAGCTCTCCACGACGCTCGTCGGACTGATCTTCGTATTGAACTCCTTCGCGGTGGACTGGCTCTTTGATCGCGGCACCACCGTTGCGGCCTTCAGCGCCATGATCGGTGCAGTCATCCTAGGCACCCCCATCATGGTGGTGGCCTTCAAAGACCTCCGTAAAGGCCTGCTCTCCATCAACGAATTGGTTGCTCTAGGTGTCTTGGCCTGCGCGGTCTCGGGCAATTACGGCATGAAGGGCGAGGGCTCTAGCCTCGCTGGCGGATTCCAAACCGCCGGCATCGTCGCCTTCTTCATGCTGCTGGGTGAGATCATCGAAACTCGCACGGCCGCCGGTGCCCGGGCTTCCATCCAATCGCTCATCAAGCTGACCCCGACCAAGGCCCGTCGCCTGTCCGGCGGAAACGAAGTCGAAGTCGCCGTCAGCGAACTCAAGGTCGGAGACATCATCCGCATCCGCCCGGGCGACAACATCGCCGCCGACGGTCAGATCGTGTCCGGACAAGGCTCCATCAATCAGGCCAACATCACCGGTGAATCGCTCCCCGTCGACAAGGGCGTGGGCGAAGCGGTCTTCGCAGGCACCATTAACATGAACGGCCTCCTCGAGGTCAAAGTCAGCAAGGCCGGCGAAGACACCACCCTGGGCCGCGTCCGCGACCTGATTCTGGCCGCCGAAAAGACCAAGCTGCCCTTCATGCGGATCATCGACCAGTACATGGGTTACTACACCCCGCTGGTGCTGATCATCGCCGCTCTTGTCTGGGGCTTCACCCAAGACCTCAACCGGGTGATCACCATCCTCATCGTGGCCTGCCCCTGCGCGTTCATCTTGGCCACCCCCACCGCGATGGTCGCCGCCCTGAGCGCCGCCGCCCGTTTGGGCATCCTCGTCAAGAATATCGCTGACCTCGAAGCCGCCGCACGCATCACGGCCTTCGTGTTCGACAAGACAGGCACCCTGACCACCGGACGTCTAGCCGTCAGCCGCCTCAACCCCCTCGACGGGATCGCCCCGGCCGAACTGTTGCGGTGTGCCGCCAGCGCCGAGCAGTTTTCCAATCACCCCACCGCTCGTTCCATCACGGCACTGGCCCAGCAGGCCGGTGTGCCGCTGGCCCAGGTGAGCGACTTCAAGGAGACCGCGGGCAGAGGTGTCAGCGCGCTCATCGACGGTCAGCGCATCCTGGTCGGTCGCGCCACCTTCCTCAAAGACCAAGGCGTGTTGGGTGACCTCTTTGCGTCGGTGGATCTCGATGAAACCGCCGGATACAGCCTCCTCTTCGTGGCCCGAGATGGGCACTGCATCGGATGGGTCGGCCTCCAAGATCAGACCCGTCCGGAGGCCGCAGAGGCCCTCGAACAACTTCGCGCTTCAGGCATACGCCGCATTACCATGGTGAGCGGTGACCGCCGCCCCGTGGCTGAACGCGTCGCTCAAGAAATTGGCGTGACTGAAGTGGTGGCCGAATGCCTCCCGCAAGACAAGGTGGAGTACGTGCGTCAGACCAAGGCCAAGGGCCACCGCGTGGCGGTCATCGGCGACGGCGTCAACGACGCACCGGCGCTGGCCTCGGGCGACATCAGCATCGCGATGGGAGCCGCCGGCAGCGAAGTCGCTATCAACTCGGCGACCATCGCCCTGATGAACAACGATCTCCGCCGACTGCCCTTCCTCATCCGCCTCAGCCGCATGGCTCGCACGGTCATCAACCAGAACTTCCTCTTCGGCGTCGTCTTTATTATCGGCGGTATGGCCGCTGCATCCTTCGGGTACCTCAACCCGATCGTTGCCGCCATCTTGCACAATGTCGGATCACTCTTTGTGGTCTTCAACAGCGCCCGCCTAGTCCGCCAGGGCGAAGAACTCGAGCCCTTCGTCCAAGGCGACGACGCCGCCAACCCGAGCACCGGAACCCCCGCCCCGCAGGCCGCTTGACCGGGATGCCCCCAGTGACACGGCGTTGTCTTCAAGGATACGCCGACCTCCTCTAGCCCCTCGCCCCTTTTCCTCAACCGCTAACGCCTCATGAACCCTCCCTCCCCTTCCGGCAGAGCGTCCGCTGAGCACTCCAGCGACGACGTCGTCGTCCGGGCCACGGGTCTGACCAAGGTGTTCAAAGACTTCTGGGGTCGCCCCAAGGCGCGGGCCGTGGACAACGTCGATTTTGAGATCCGCCGCGGCGAGGTGTTCGGACTCCTCGGGCCCAACGGTTCGGGCAAATCTACCACCATCAAGCTGCTATTGGGCCTGCTGTACCCGACTAAGGGCCACATCACGGTCTTCGGCCAGTCGCCGCGCGATGTTGCCACCAAGGCCCGCATCGGCTACCTGCCCGAAGAGAGCTACCTCTACCGGTTTCTTAATCCGGCTGAGACACTCGATTTCTTCGGCAGCCTCTTCCAAATCGATTCGGCAGAACGCCGTCGCCGCGCCGAGCAGCTCATTGAGATGGTGGGCCTCAACCAAGCCCGGTCGCGGACCATCGGTGAATTTTCCAAGGGCATGCAGCGCCGTATCGGCATCGCTCAGGCGCTCATCAACGACCCCGACCTGGTCATTCTCGACGAACCCACCGCAGGCCTCGACCCGCTGGGCTGCCGCGAGGTCAAAGACCTGATCCGGGCCCTAGCCCAACGGGGCAAGACGGTCATCTTGTCGAGCCACCTGCTCAGCGATGTCGAAGATGTTTGCGACCGCGCGGTGATTTATTACGGCGGACGCATCCAGGCCCAAGGCCCGCTGCATCAACTGCTGGCAAAGCCCGACTCGGTGCGCATCACCGCGCCGGTCCTCTCCCGCGAAACCACCGAGAAGGTGCTCAACCTCATCCGGGCCGAGGTGGGCGATACCGTCCGCCTCGAGAACCCAACCCAAAACCTAGAATCGTACTTCCTCGGAGTGGTTGAAGCGGCTCGCCGTCAGGCCGAAACCAGTGGTGCCACCAGTGGCAATCGGGTGGCCGAATACCTGCGGGCACCTGGAGATTCGGGCGACAATTCTGGCACTCATCAGGCTGACTCGGTGCTCGATCGCCTGTCGCGGCCTACAGAGTCGGCAGCTCCCCTCGTGTCGGAGGTCGCCGCTCCAGCCCAGCCCTCGACCGAGGCGGTGCTCGAATCGCTCGTCCGCCACGAGGCTCCCGCGCCCCAGACTCCGGCCTCCAGAGCTTCCACTGTTTCGGCCCCAGCAACCTCAACAGCCTCACCCGTCTTGCCAGCCAAGACAGCCGCCCCAGAACCGGCAAAGCCCGTGGATCTCTCCAAGGCCAACGACGCGCTCTCCGGACTCCTCGGTGGCAACAAAGGCGACAAGAAGTGACCTACCATGACCCGTCGCTTTGAGGTTTACCGCAACGCCGATCGGCAGTTGATGGCCATTCCCCTGGGGTTCTCCTGGGCGGCGGCCGTTTTCGA
>JBDKKQ010000204.1:0-2514 GCA_039796015.1 Verrucomicrobiota bacterium | reverse complement strand
AAGACCCGCATCCTCACCCTCGAAGACTACCGCGGCCGCCACGCCCTGTACCGCTCCGACCGGCACCTGCAGGAAATGCATCGGCGCTGCCCGTGGTTCGTCACCTGGGATGACCACGAGTTCGACAACAACTACGCCGCCGGTATTTCCGAGGTCAGCACCGTCAATCCGGCCGACTTCCTCATCCAACGAGCCGCCGCCTACCAGGCCTACTACGAAGCCATGCCTTTGAGGGCTTCTTGCCTACCACAAGGGCCCCACCTCCAACTCTACCGGAAGGCCAGCTTCGGACGACTCGCCGAGTTCCTCGTGCTCGACACCCGTCAGTACCGAACCGACCAGCCCAACGGCGACAACAACAAGCCCCTCAACGCCGCCGCGCTCGACCCGCGCAACTCCCTGCTCGGAGCCGAACAGCGCAACTGGATGGACCGCAGCCTCATCGCCTCGCAAGCCCACTGGAACGTGCTCGCCCAGCAAGTCATGATGGGCTTGGTGGCCTTCCCCGGCACCGCCAAGGACCCCGAGCCCATCTACTCCATGGACCAATGGCCTGGCGCCGCCCACGAGCGCATGGCCCTTGCCCGATTCTGGGCCGACCGCCGCATCCCCAACCCCATCGTGCTCACCGGCGACATCCACTCCAACTGGGTCAACGACTTGCGCATCGACGACCGCAAGCCCGAGACCCCCGTCGTCGCCACCGAATTTGTCGGCAGCAGCATCACCAGCGGCGGCAACGGCAAGAACAACCCCGAAGCGACGGCAAAACTCCAGTCAATGAACCCCTGCGTCCGCTTCTTCAACCGCGAGCGCGGCTACGTGCGCTGCACCGTCACCCCGCAGTCGTGGCGCAGCGACTACATCGCCGTTGAAGACATTCTCAAACCCGGCGGCCGCACCACCGTTCGCCAATCTTTCCTCGTCGAATCCGGCAAACCTGGCGCACAGGCGGTGTGAAGATCCAGATCGCCGAACGGTGCGTTCATCCAAGACCCTAACCAGCTGCCTTTCTTTCAAGATCCTGCTGTGAAACCGCACACCCCTCCTCATCGGATCCTCGGACGCATCGCTGGGATCCTGGCTCTTTGGGGATTGCTTGTGTCGGTATCGCCGCAGGCAGGCGCATCGACAGCCCGAGGCAATGGCGGTCGAACCGCCTTCGTGGAAGCCGGGCCCCCGACCGACGCACTGGTCGCAGCGTGGTCTATCGATTCCGGAACCCCGGCCCCGGCCTGGGCCACCGAGGCACGCGGAAGCCTCTGGCAAAAGATCGATCAACCCTTCGTTCCCCGCGCCGCCGATGATCTCGCTCCCCATCCGATCCTTGCGGGCGATGCCATCCTCTTTGGCACCACCCGCGACGAGGTTCGGTGCGTCGACCGCCGGACCGGTGCAATCCGCTGGAACCACTTCTGCGGCGGCCCCGTCCGATACGCACCAACCGTGGCCGGGGATCGGGTCGTGGTCGGCGCCGACGACGGATGGATTCGCGCGCTCCGACTTTCCGATGGACTGCAACTGTGGGCAGTGCACATCGGTCCCGCGCAGCCTTGGATCAGCGGCAATGGACGCCTGATCAGCCCCCATCCGATCCGATCTGGGCCGTTGGTGGCCGAGGGCACGGTCTACGCGACTGCCGGCCTGTTTCCCTTGGAGGGAACTTATCTGGTGGCCCTCGACCTCACCGATGGTGCCCTCCGCTGGCGTCGGTTGCTGGGGAATGTCTCGCCGCAGGGTTATTTGGTGGACGCGGGTGCCGACCTGATCGTACCGAATGGGCGGGCGACCCCGCGTGTGTACTCCCGGAAGAACGGAGACTTTCGACGCGAGTTGGGCTCGGGCACCGGAACGTTGGCGGTCGTTTCAGACAACGAGACGTTCACCGGCCCTGGAGCCACGGGAGCGATCACATCGGGCTCGACCGTAAACCCGACGGCGAGCACCCGTCGGACCAGCAAGATAGTCTCCTATCCGGGCCGAAACCTCGCGGTGACGCCAACCACGAGTTATCTGGTCAATGAGCGCGAGATCCTCGCCGTGGACCGGGAACGACTCCGGACCAGCAAGGGAGACGTGCTTAAGTCTACCCGGTGGAAACGAGCGGTCTCCGGTGCGGGTCCGCTGATCGTTGCCGGTTCCCATGTGTTCCTGGGCGTCAGCAACACCGTCCAAGTTCTCCGGGCCGACAACGGCGAACCCGGTCCCACCCTGACAGTCGACGGCCCCGTCTTCGCCCTGGCCGCCGACGACCGCACCCTCGCGGTCTCGACCACCCGAGGCCGAATCACCACCTTCATCCCCCGAGAGGCCGGGCCCTCGTCGCCCCCTGCGCCGTCGCCCGCGCCAGCGGTCATGGCCCCGACAAAGCTTGCGGCCCCTCTGGCTGAAGTCCTGCGCACCGCCCTGGGCCAACTCCCTGCGCCACGCGGCTGGGGACTTTACCAACCCCCTGGACCTGTCGGCGCCGACGACGTCCTCCCTGCGCTGATGGCCGGATCGGAACTTCAATGG
>JBDKKQ010000203.1:0-2740 GCA_039796015.1 Verrucomicrobiota bacterium | reverse complement strand
CCTCGCTGACCTCGGTAGCCAAAACCGTCATCGTGACCTGAGGCAAATCATTGGTCGGATTCAGAACCGCGCGGGGTTTCCACGTCCCGCCACCAAGTCTGGGGCGCGACTCCAGAGTAATACGCCGGACACCCGTGGGCACATCGACCGTCACCACAAGGTTGGTCTGAACTGAACGGATGCCAGAGATTCGAGCAGCGGACTTAGTCCCGTTGGACTGCTGAGCTTGGGTTGCCACCATGGCTGCGACGGCGAACATCGCAGCGCAAAGCCATAACGAGAGAGCTTTCATAGGTTTCTTGAATTGTTAAACTGTAACAAAAAAATGGAGATGTCTCTATGTTGGATGCAGAAGACAAATTCAGGGACGACCCAATCCGGGAAGAACTCGATTTTGAGCGCCGACCGTGGGTCCGGAAGGTTGAAACGAACCGCCGACCGGCTCCAGGGACATGAACATTCCGTCGGCTGAACCGCGTTCGAAGGTGACCACCGACACCGGACTCGACGACGGGGTCAGCACCCCAAGGCTCGATACGGTTCCATCGACCGCTCGAATCCACAGTTGGTACTGACCCGTCGGAGGTGCGGTCGGAACTGCCACGGCATACAACCCGGAATCCGGAGCACTGAAGACGATCGGGCTGATCCCAGCCGAATTAGATCCGGCCACGGCCCTGCTGGCTGAAATCGGATCGGCTACGGCCGAAGTTGTGAGATTGGGGAGCCCCGAGGTCGCGGTTTCAACCGGTGCGGGTTGGGCGGGCACCAGAGCGACTTTGCCCACAGGCTCCACCTCGGAAGGCGCTGGGCTACCGGCAACATTGGACGATCCGGAGCGGCTCACGCCATCCGAGGCCAAACCAGAACCGGCAGAACTGTTCAACGCTAAGGCCATTCGTTCACCTGCCATCCGAGCCAGTGACTCCGCGAGGCTATTTGTCTGCCCAGGGGAATCCATCAAATTGGATGGGATGCCGGTGGGCAACTCTTGCTGACCGAGCAAAAAGACATGCAAACGGCTCACGCCAGAAGGAATGATCATTGCTTGGTTCAACGATTGGGTCAGGTCGGCCAACTGGGAGTTCAAGGCCCGGATCTTACCCTGCAAAACCGCATTGGCAGTCTCGAGCGGGTCTTCTGAATGGGAATTAATGACCCCAGAGTTGCCCCCGAGAACCGAGCCGTTCGTGGAAGGACGATCCGGCTTAGGAATGGTCGCAACATCCATAGAGACAGTCTCCTGATAAACATCGACTGCTGGCGCGACGGGCACCGATCGGGTCGAGACCCGAAGGTCTGGATCCCCAGCCACACCCATTACAGGATAGCGCGTCGTCAGCCACCACGAATGAAGGATAGCGCCCAGAGCCAGGCACGCAGCCGCAGCAGACAACCGTTGCGCCCATCGACGGAACGGCCTGGGGAACATCAACACCTGAGCTCCGTCCCTTCGGGTTCGCTCCAAAATTTTCGCCCAAATGCGAGCCGGTGCCGGTGGGGCTGTTTCGGCAAAGACTTCGGTCTCAAGACCGGCCTGGAATCTTTGGACCACGCCCCGGAGATTTGTATCGCGTCGAAGCTGGGCCTCGAAGAGTTGCAGATCGTCGGCATCGAGGAGGTTCAGCACATACAGACTGGCTTGCTCCTCGGAGGCGACCATCGCCCGGTGGGTGGAATCATTCATGGCGATTTTGGAGTCGGAGGCGCAGGGAGAGCATCCCACGCCGGATTCGGGCCTTGATGGTCCCCAAGGGTTCGCCAGTAGCCTGAGCGATTTCCTCTTGGGTGCATCCACGATAGAAGGCCATTTCGATGGCCGTGCGCTGAGTCTCGGGCAAAGAACACAGAGCCGAGCCCAAACGACGGGCCTGCTCATCGGCTTCTAGCTGCGCGGAGGCCCTATCCGCGCCCGCCCCATCTCCTAAATCGGCAGATTTGAGGCGCTCAAAGCCTGAAAGCCGACGAGAACGCTGCCGTAGACGATCCAGCGCAAGGCCACGGGCAATCATCATCATCCAGGTCAGAGGGCCCGATTTGGCCGGATCGTATCCGCCTGCCCGGCGCCAAATGGTCACAAAAGCATCCTGCAAAATCTCCTCGGCATCGGGATCCTCACCCAGAATTCGTTGCAGAAATCGAAAAAGTGGCCCACCCCTCCGCCGATAAAGTTCGGACAACGCACCGGTCTGGCCGTCCGCGATCTGAGCAATCAAGCGAACGTCTTCACCGGTATCCAGACCATCCGCCAGCCCAGATCGGACCACGGATCCGCCCGGGAAAGGAATCGGGGACCGGGATTCTGAGCGGGGTTGCACGGTATTGAGAATCTGTTGTTTTCGAGTTATCCGCCGTCAGTTAAAAACTGGATGCACTAATCTTCCAGTTTTAAGAAATCACTCGTCCTGGATGAGACCGCATCCGACGGAGCGCAAGACTGCGGGAATGTCTTCGGGAAGGTCCTCGGCAATCAGCCCTAGACCCAAATATCGGTCGCTTTCCAAGTTCAATCGGGCCCCAACCTCAGCAGCGAAAAGCAACATGGTGACAGGTTCATTGTTGTTGACTGGTGAGAAAAGCAATATGGTGACAGGTTCATTGTTTTTGACTGGTGAGGGTCAGGGGTTAGGTTGGGGTTATGCGAAGGGGGCGAATTAAGGAGGCGGGGGCCGTTTATCACTGCGTTTCTCGGACCGTCGGGGGGCAGTTCTTGCTCGATGACCTCGCTAAACAACGTCTG
>JBDKKQ010000202.1:0-13996 GCA_039796015.1 Verrucomicrobiota bacterium | reverse complement strand
CAGGGGTATTTCCAGAGATCCCTCCGTTCACACAATGCCCTTGGGGAATTCGGGGCTTAGGTGTTAGGTGCGGGTGACCCTTTCTTTGCTACCGGCTACTTTCAGGTAAACGCAGCCTAACACTCCATCTGGCCCAGTTTTCGGGACCCGCTCAATGGTGTTCACCACATTTGCCGAGGCCATGATCGCGGATCATTCCCTCCGGTAGTCCGTCAGGCAATTCAGGATCACACCGAGGTAGGAACGCTGATCTTCGCTAATCTTCGCTGATGTTTTTTGGGACCCTCCCCTATCAGCGTGGATCAGCGAAAATTTGCGTTCCAAAATCCGCTCCGGGTGCAGCGTACTCACGCTAGGAAGGCATAATGGCTTGTTTTGGATTCCAATTTGACTACATTTGGAAGCATGAAGACCACGATTGATCTTCCCGAAGGAGAACTCGCGGAAGCCATGCGCCACACCAAGGCAAAAACCAAGACCGAGGCAGTCTGTCTGGCGGTGGCGGACTTCAACCGTCGTCGGCGGCTCCTGCAGTTGTCCGGAAAGATGGGCACCTTCACCGACCTGATGACCCGGGCCGATCTGCGGGCGATGCGGGAGAAGGACTGACGTGAAGCTGGTCGACACCTCCAGTTGGATCGATGCGCTCCGGAAGGACGGCGACCCTGCCATCCAGGCCCGGGTGCTGGCACTCTTGGCCACGGGAGAGGCCGCTTGGTGCGACATGGTCCGGCTGGAACTCTGGAACGGCATGCGGGGCCTGGCGGAACGCAAACACCTCGAAGCCCTGGACGCAGACCTCACGCTGCTGCCGATGACCGATGGGGCGTGGGCCAAGGCCCGTCTGCTGGCCCAGCGCGCCCGCGCCAAGGGGATCACCGTGCCAGGTCCCGACCTCGTGATCGCCGGCTGCGCCTGGGAACACGGCGTCACCATGGAGCACGACGATGCCCACCTCGCGGCCCTGGTGGCGCTGATGCCGGATTAATTCCGTACCCACCGAAGAGACCGATCCGACGGGTGAAAGTGGTTGCTCATGATCACGAACGCCTGGAGGCGCCAGTGATGCAGCACGGCGGCCTCGAGCAGGCATTGCTCAAAAGCCTTCGCGGCTCCGAAACTCGCGAAAATCGGCGCCCGGTAGTTACCGCGGTTGATGACGTGGTAGATCGCGCGGGCGAAGTGCAGGCGCAGAGCTCGGCGCCCACCCGGCAAAACGCGGAAACCGAGACCCATCTTTCACCCAATCTGAAGTGGGATGCCGCAAAAGCGGGCGTTTTTAACGATTAGCGGCCCGACCCCGTCGGATCGGCTGCTTGGCCACTGCGCGGTCATTATGGAGTACCCAAGACCTTCAGTGCACCAATCGAAACGCCATACTGAAGGGCATGCTGGGTCAAAAACTCCCCGGCGTCCTCGTACTCCGCTCTCCAATCGTCCCAATCCCACCACTCCCACTTGGAATTACTGTGCAGTTTTACGTCAGTATTGCCTGCAAGGAATGCCTTAAGTCGAACCGCATTGGATTGCAGAGAGAGATTTCCCGTGACATCCGAGGTGCGCTCCAGTGCGTAGATCAGCAGTGCCGGTTTGATCAGTGGATCTTTCGATTCCGTAACTGACATCGCCCCGGTTGGACCCGTCAAAAAGAAGTCGAGCCCCACCCGGGTCAATTCACCGCCCCAAAGGACCGACGTAAAATACCACTTCATCGGGTCGGCCGGAGCGTTGATGGCCACCACTCCTTGGTAGAGTTGCGGGGACCTCTGGATTGCCCGAAGCGCCAGGTAGCCGCCATACCCCCTACCGACGAGCGAGACCGATTGTCGGTCGCAATTGCGATTGGCCACGAGCCATTCGACTGCTGCCTTTATGTCAGCCAAAGGAAGCTCACCGCCCTCAGACCGCACCGCATTGCGAAAGCTGACCCCGTAGCCGGCCGATCCATGATAGTCCAACTCAGCGACCGCAAAACCCATCGCTGCCAGCGCCTGCGTATGGGGATTGAAACCGCCTCGCGCCAAACCGTCGGCGATGTCATGGAGAAAAATCACCAAGGGCGGGGATTTCGCCCTCGGATTGTTCGGCAAGGTGAGCAGCCCACTCACTTGATCTCCCTCGGCTCCCTTAAACGCGAACGACTCCACCGGGCTGATCGCTGCCGGCTCCAGCCTCGGAGCCACCGGAATCGATACGGCCAAGTGTCCTTCCGTGAGGTCGTAAACGACGATTCTTCCCGGAGCCTGATTCGCAGAGAGGTGAAGGAGAGCCCGACGATGGTTTTCGTCCCACCCCATGATCCGCACGTCCTGGCCGGGAAACCGGTCATCGAGCACCTTCTGCAGCTGATCGAGGATTTGGTCGAGCCAGCGGGTACGTTCCGGCACTCCGGGAAGACGAACCCCTGCAAGGCTGCCATCCCGATCAAAAACCAGGACTGACTCCGGTTCGGGATCGCCCGGATTCACGATGTCCCTGCCTGAATCATCGGCGACCAGAACCTTGTCGCTGCCGGTCTGGAGGTTGAGGACGCGGATCGCATAGGTCGCGCGGCCCATGTTGGAGGCGTAGTAAAATAGATTGGGATCGCGATCAAAGGCGAGTGGTAGCGCGCGATGTTCGTAGCGGTGGGTTTCGTCCGCGACGAAGTCGCTACGACGGGACAGCTCGGCCAGGTCCGCCCAGATCACAGTGGATCCTTCCGCACCAGCCTTGATCAGTCTGAAAAAATAGGCCGGGCCCGTTTTCCCGCGTTTGATTGACCTGAGAAGCCGCACCCGGCCCTGCAGGTCCAGCCAGCCTCGATCCACTCCCGAAAGACTTTCAAACCGTTCACCCTTGCCGGTAAGTGCGTCGACCCGCTGTTGTCTCAGCGAACGGACATTATCGTCCTCCGTGACTGCGCCATGGACGGTCACGACGATGGATCCGGGCTGGGCAGGCAGTGCCGTCAATGACATCCGGTAGGGATGCAGTTGCGGACTGCCCGCTGCACGGTCGGCATCCGTCAGCTTGAGCGGATTCTTTCCATCGGCGTCGACCGCCCGGACCTCATAGTTGTTCGCATAGACCAAGCGGTTGGGCAAAACCCAAACAAGAAAGACCGGTGCCGCGATCATCGGGGACTCGTATCCCTCCCTCTGGGCCCTCTTGGGTTCTGTGAGCAATGGTGCCGCCAGGATCGGATCACCCGAATGATCCAAATCCAGGATTCGGATCGAAGCGGCTTTGCGGCCATCGCCACTGCCATAAGCCAAATACCGCCCGTCCGGAGACAAGGATGCACTCGTCAGTTCCATCGGCTGAAAAATCTGCCCAAGAAGCTCCTTCCTTGTCGTGGGGTCGGCGCTGTATGCCAAAAGCGGCCCAAAGAGAATCACGGACCACAGACTCGCGATCCTTCCCAGGTGCGCCCAATGCATGAATGTTGACCTCATGGGTTGATCGTTGCTAAAGGACTTCCCCGGCCGCGCCCACTTTCATGGCTATCGACCGAGCAATGCAGGGTGAAAGCACTTGGCCGCCACTCGGGCCTTCCAGACCGTTTCCCAATGCAGATAATGGGGAGCGCACGGGGCGACCATCATGGCGGCTGAGGTCAGGTCGATCTTGGCGTTCTGGAGATAGTGCGAAAGAAAACGTCTGCACTCGTGCTTGTAAACCCCGGCCAGCATCTCGCTCTCCTCGGCCCGGACCGCCAGACGTTCCATAATCCCGTCGATCCATTTGAAATGATAGACCGGGACGTATAGCTTCTCTGGCGGGCACCCCCTTCCCGAGCCGGCGACATGCTGGCCGGTGCCCAGCCGAACATGCCCCTTTGCCGCAACAATTTTGTTCGCGATCGCACCATTGATCGTCGTCGAGACCATGCCTCCGAGTGGGAATTGATCCCAAATCGGGGTGTCCTGGCTGACTCTCGGCAGAAGCCCGCCATCGGCCAACCGATCAATGAAACAACCCTCAATATAGTCATACCCGTTGCGCTCGCAAAAATCGATCATTCCGATTAGTTCACCGTGGTAGCCGTGAAATTCATCCGCATCGGCAATCACAAACCACTCGTGTGGACGACTGAGACGGTGATTGGCGTAATAAATGGTATTTATAGAGGCCCACCATTTCCCGATGCTTTTTGATGCGACTTCCGCGCCAGCCCCCTTGGCCAGATCGGCAACCCGGGCCAAGATTGGGTCGCCGTCCCCCGTTCCGTGGACATGCAGCATGATATCAGTCACGCCTTCGTTGCGGTAGTGACGCAGCAGGTGCGGAAGCACTTGAACATCCTCTCCAACGACCGAGATCAGGTTGATCTTCATTGAGGCTTTTGGACTACTCCGACAAAAGCATGATTGATCGTTTATCTGGGTTACTCTCCAGCCAGGCCTTGGCCGCCTGCTCCGTCGGCAAGTCCATGAATGCGCGCAGTTGTGTCGCCGAACGCGCCACCCTTGACTCGGAGTCCGCGCCCCCACCCGGGCGAATGAGGTAGCGGTCCACATAACGGCAAAAAAGCCGTTCGAATTGCGCTTGATTCAAACGATGTGCCCATCCGTCCAACATGGCATGGGGTACGTAACCACCCCGGGAACGACGCAACGCCCAGTTAACAATGTTCATCCCGAGCCCCATGTTGCCATAGGCAAACGGATGCAGGCAGATCCACACCCGAAAAAACTCCGCCAGCTTCGCCAGATCGCCACTTGTTCCCGAGGACAGTTGCTCAACCGCCTCCCGGCACGACTGCAACAGAAGCTTAAAGTGGAGAAGCCTTAGGGTCGGAAATGGGCTGAAGACATGAAGCCCTCGATTTATTTTGGGGCCCTTCCATGTCCATCTGGTCTCACCCAGGACAATCCCGTCAGCGCCAACAGAGGGCGCGTTTTCCAGCCGGACGGGCCCCATCCCCAGTCCCTCTTCAAAAAGGCGCGCATGCCACACATTGTTGACAACGCAGTCCATCAACCCATCGCGCCTGAACTCACCGGGCCCGCAATAGCGATTTGCCGAAACCTGCCTGCGAGCTGAATCCGGAAGGTAAAGTGATTCGAGCTGAGATCCCATCAATGAGACGACATGCAGCTTGCGCAGATATCGGAGGAAATCCCTTTCCGCCTTCAAGGCTTCAGGCAGGAAATCCAAGTAGGCGCGGACTTCGATCGCGTTTCGCCAGTACTCGACCGCAACCCTGTGTTCCTGCACCGGCCAACGGCAAATTTCCAAGACCGGCATGCGTTCCCTCAGGGCGTCGAATCTGGATATCTCCAGCAGGCCGCCTATCCATCGCTGGACGACGGCCATGACCATCGAAAGATCCAAGGTGATTCGTATCGCGATCTCACCCAAGGATGCCCTGCCGTCGCATTGCTCAAGAACCGCGATCATCGCTTCCTGGGAGATGCTCGGTCCATCTGCCGGCGAAGGCAGCCCATGGGGCGAACCGGGTGCAGGAATTTTCCTCCCCGCAATTATCCTGGGCACGTCCGACTCTTCCAGAAGGATGCGGCGAAGGGGTCCAACCTCATGCTCGCTTCCCCCAGTAAAGCGCTCCATCAGCCTCGATCGAAATTCCACCGCATGCACGGAGGCCGAGGGGCGGTCGAGCAAGTCATCCAGACCCGTGGGTTCGGTTTTTTCCGAACCGCCTGCCAGTTGGTCCGATAATGAATACCCGGGACCGCGGATAAAATCGACCTTGGGGACTTGATCACCCACACAGCCATCGGTTGCGGAACGCATTGCCCGGATTACTGCGTTTTCCTTGAATAAGTCGGAGGCGTGCTGGAAATCGCCTTCGGTTTCATGCTGGCCCCCTCGACCGTAACAGCCATGCCACGATCAAGCGGGCCGAACCATTGCTCCATGACCGGAGCCGCCGCACTGGCGGTCGTGGCACCGAGCACGCTTGTGAACTGCGCCCGCGCGGTTGCGGCGAGGGCGCTTAGTGCCGCCTTTTTTTCCACCGCGCCGGTCGAGGGGTCGTCTGCGATGCCGAGCGACTGAGCCGCCACGGAGTCCCGTATCTGAAAAATCGCCGTCATCGCGGAGGATGGCAGGCCGGAGCGATCCACCAAAGCACTGAGTTGCCGGGCTCCATAGTTCATCAGTTCGCCGTATCGCTGTGTGCCCAGTTTCTGGATCAGATCATTCTCCACCACCCGCGCTTCATCCTGAGTCAGGGCGCGTGCCATGGTTTCACCCGGCACCATTCGGGTGTGGCTATCCAGCAGCTCGCGATAATCGTAAATGGCTAGGAATTCATTCTGCGTCAGCGGCACGCCCTCGTTGTTGGCTCGCACCCGCTGCGCAATCGGCGACGAAAGCATGTCCACCGCCTCCAACTCCGGGCCGGATAGTAGCGCGGCAAGCTTTTGCCGCTTCTCGCTTTCGAGCGACCGGATCCAAGCGGTCTCTGCCGCCGTCGGCAGGCCACGGACATTCTCACGGTAGGCTGCAACGTAGGCGTTCTGATATTCCAACTCCATCTTCACTTCGTCGCGTTTTTCCGCGGCCAGAAATCCATACAGGGCCGAATCGGCCAGGGATGCATCGGGGCCGAGCGCATCGAGCATCGCCCGGGCCTTCTCCCGATCCAACTCCACCAAGGCGAGCCGCTGCTCCAAACTCACGGCCGGCTCCGGCTCCCAGACGCTCCTGACCTTTCGTGCCTGCAGGATGGCTTCCTTGGTTGCCCGATAGCGCTCCTCGATCTCAGCCCCGATCCAGGCGCGGGTAACCGCCTCGGGCATGCCCTCGGCCCGCAAGTCACGCGCCATGTCGCTCCAGAGCTCGCGATCCGAATGCGATCGGGCGGGCGATTGGAATTCCCGGCGAATCATCGGCCGGCGGTCGGAGAGGGAGAATCGCTGTGACACCTGAGCCGGGTGAGCCGTCCGCACCAGAACATACAGCAGCCCATTCAAGGCCAACGACACCAGGAGCAATATCCGATAGGTCTTCACCGTGTCCTCGGGAACCAGACCGGCATGGAACTGAGCGAATTAGGACTGCTGGAGCTGACCACGTTGCCTGCCTCCACCTTGGAGAGCCATGACTCCGCATGAGCAAGGTAGGCAGACGCGACTTCCGGCCCGAGGCTGGCCTGAATTTGGCTCCGGGCGTTGATCGCCAGGCTCTTCATCTCGCTCAATTGTTGCTCCATCCCTCCATTGGGATTGTCCCGAATGCGCTGGGATTCGGCGTCCACCCGCCGCCAGATATCATAAACGGCCATGCCACGCTCTGGCGGCAGGCCTGCCCGCTGGACCACGTCGGCCAGGTTGCGGAACTGAAGCCGCCGGTTAAAATCGAATTCCCGATAACGGGCTTCGCCCAAAGCCGATTGGAGTTCCTCGTTTGCCGCCCTTTGCAGGTCTTCCCGTCCGTTCGAGTCGGCGGACTGCCCCGCATACTTGGACAACGCGGATTTTTCCGCGTCACTGGCGGCAAATCCGCCCAATTCCTGCTGCAGACGGTGCGTGTACTCGGACGACTTTTCCTGAAAAGCGGCCAACTCCATGGGATCGAGCAAGTGCATCAGTTCGGCCGCGGCCTCCTGCCTCAAGGCTTCAACCAGGTCCTTTTCTTCCGCCGTCAGCAATCTATCAGCCGTTGGCCTGAGCAACTTGATCACCGCGTCGTAGTCAGCTGTGATAGAGGCGGCCTGCATGCGTTTCTCGGGAGGGATGCCCTGTTCGTTCTCCCACACCTCTGCCTCCGGATCTGGTCCCAGCAGATCCTCCCGCAGCTGGCTCTTCTCGCGCCGCAAGGCTAGGAGCTCCCGGGCCGCCTCGACGCCCATGGTCCCGAAATGTGATTGCCACCACGGATCGTTGACCGGACGGGGCAACAAAGCGTTCTCTTGCGCACGAAACCGTTCATCGATGGCCGCACCCATCACGGTGCGGATGACGGATTCGGAAATGCCCTTCATCCGGAGATTGGCGAGCAGCTGATGCAGATCCGAGACGTACATCCCGGTCAGAGCGGTACCGGGCGAACCCTTCCGCCCCTGATCCAACACCGCGTGGAGAGGCGGCGGAACCTTGGCAGCTTCGGTAAGCTCAGATCTGCCGGCTTTACCCGGGCCAAGCTGCCACCCAAACCAAAGATTCAGCAGCAAAGATCCCGCCAAAAACAAGAAGCCGAGCAGCGGGACCGAGGGCCTGCTTGGGATCTGGGCTGTAGTCATGGTAGCTGTCGCCGATGAAAAAGAGCCACGCATGCGACATTGCCCGGCGATTGATTGCGTCCGCCTTGAGTCAACGTGGCGGAAGATTCGGGTTAACCCGAAAATTATAGGATCCGTTCTTCAACTGAAAGGAAACCGCCACTCCGTTCTTTTTACCGGGCGTATACCGCCACGTCTTGATCCCCTCGGTTGCTGCCCGCACGAACAGCTCGGTGACCTTTTTTTCCACCTCGGCGAGATCCGAATAGTTGAAATTCCGATCCAAGGCCCCCTCCTTCCGTAGAAGCTCGGCGGCTTCGGTATCCAGCGGCTTCCCCGGTTCACGAAAATAGACCTGGCTGTGCGTTACCACTGCCTCTTGCACCTTGCCGTCGGGTCCGATCACAATCCTAAAATCGATTTTTGCCCCGAGGCTTGCCTTCACTACCCGCGAAGCCGTGCCGGAGATGCTCGCACCCGTCAGACTTACTTTCGCATCAAGTTCATCCTCTTGAAACACTTTGGGCGCAGCGACCATCTCGGTGCTGGTGCTTTGTCCAAACACCAGCACCCCGCTTAGAAACAATACAATGTACGATACTAGCAGCGAACGATTCATTGTATTGGATGGGATGGATTGGGAACCTTAAGAAATCTTTAGTTCCAGTTGCTGAACATGTAACTAAGACCATTGCCCGGCGACGAAAGATTATCGTTAACGATCCAATGATCCAATGGTTGGATATAGCCCCCTGTGCCCTCATCACCCCATACCATGGACGAATTCGATCCCATGAACCACTCGTTGAAACCACCATCCGTGTTAGTAGAATAGCAGTCACCGATTCCGATCCTTGCGTCCCATGATTGATTAGGTTCATCAATCATGGCTTTGATGGCAGCAGGAGCGATGATCACGGATGTCGCAAGGCAGGCCATGGCCAGTTTCTTATTCATGTTTTTGTTTTGGGTTAGTTTGCATGTGAAGAGAAACGACCCTTCACCCTACTATACCGGCGCCGACCCGAAAATCGCACAAAGGAGATTGCGCTCCTCAAGTCACAGAGGTGCAAAGAGTTGCCGCTGCAATGCGCGAGCACCCCTTTGACTGTCGATCCCATGGCCTCCGGTCACGCGCTGAGGACCCAATACAGCGACTTACCCTCGCGGTCCTTGGGGTGCGTCAATCAAGGGGTCATCCCGCCTGAAACGAGACGACTGTATTCTTCGATGGCCGCAAAGGGTACCACCATGCGCCAGCCATCCGGATGGTATCTCAGTTCAAACTCAATCAGGGGAATCAACGGACTTTCGCCTGCGACAGTCGGAGCCGCTTGGACCATGATGCTTACAGTGCAATAGGGCGGCAGCACACTCTTCGCAGTTCCAGGGGTACCTGCAACTGAATCAACCTGCACAGCTGCCACCGCTCCGATGTGTTTAACGAGAGATCCTGAGAACAATTGCTCGGGAGTGCCATACTGATCACTGAGTGCGGCAGGCAGTGCCGCCATTATTTGCTCGGCACGTTTCCGGACGCTGGGATCGAATTCGATGACTGAGACAAGCGTCTCCATGTCACTCACCGAGGCACTCCAGAACACGGTTTCGAGTGCGGCGCCGGCTGTCTTTTTCCCTGCATTATGCCAGACATCCCGCGGCTTCCATCCCTTGGAGATGGTTGCGCCCTGCTGATAAATCAGGACCCGCTCTTCTTGGGTTAACGCCTCCAGCATCTCCTGCTCCGGCTTCTGCGCCAATGGATTCAGCGGCAGCGCCGACTCCACAGCTTGCAGTGAGGCTATCTCCGCGTGGAGACGCGCAATTGCCGCGTGATCCGAACGAAGACGTTCCAGTTCCTTTGGGTCGATGGCCGCGCCATGCAATCGCCGGTTTTGCTCCTGCGCCTGCGAAAGACTTGCCGTCTGCAAAGACAGCAAATCGGATTCCTTGCGAAGTTCCGCCAGGTGTTCCCGCTGGAACAAGAGGGTGACCGCAAAAAGGGCCCCAACGAGCCCAAGCTCGATCAAGAATCTCATAGGGCAGGAAACCAACTCCTGACGGGCGCGGGAGACGAAGCCGTGCCCTGCGCGAGCCTGAAGTTGACCGTGACCTCAATTCGGACGTTCACCGGTACGCCGGCCTTCACGCCGGCATTATATTCCCATTTGCTCGCGGCCACCACCGCGGCGTCCCCCAGCAAGGGATGACTCGAAGAAACGACTTCGACGTCGTGGACTTTGCCTTCGGCATCAATGACCAGACTCACCTTCGCTTCCCCGGAAACCCCGGTCGCTTTCAATTCGCGCGGATATGCGGCCGGTGTTTGTTTTTTGGCAGTCGGGGATATGTCCAGATCCTTAAGGTCGAAGATCGGACCCGTCACGGACGGCGGGCGCTGGACTGAATGGCTCTCCAACTCGACCGCCTCATTTCTCAACTTAGCCAGCGCTGCGCCGTCATTGGCGTACGCCGCCACCTCGCGAGTCACTTGTTCAAGACGGCGGTTTTCGGAATTTAAACGGGCAAGCTCCTGCCTTTCACGGCGCAACATTTCGATTTTGTCCTCTAAAGGGCCCCGGGAATGATACTGGAAAATAACCGCGACCGTCCCCACCACGACTACGGCGGCAATGAGGCCCGACTTAAGCTTGGTGGTCGACATCAAGACCGTGGAGATTCCGGATCCGAAGGTACTGGTGGCCGTCGCGGTGAGTGCACAGTTCAAGACCGAAGCTGCCAGGCCCGCAGGCGCCGCGATACTGGTTTGCTCGGCGAGGATGGCTGTCAGCGCCGCAGCGCTCGATGTGATGCCCCGGCGCGAGAGGCGTGCCTGCAATTTTTGGAGTGCACGTTCGACGCGCATGCGGGCCGAGTTCTCGCTCAACCGAAGTTTTGCGCCGATCTCGGCGAATCTCCTGTTTTCAAAAAAACGCAGAGTCACCGCATCCCGGTCTTGGGCATCGAGCTCCGAGATGACCTCATCAAGTACTGGACGAAGGGCATCGTAACTGCCCTCGGTGATGGCAGGAATGGTAAGTTCATTCATGATATGGGACTGCTGTTCGCGATTTCGCCGGCGGTCCTCGCGGCGAAGCGTATCGATCGCGCGGTATCTTGTCGTGCGATAGAGCCAGCCGCCGAGAACGGGGTGGCGGCAGAGCGCGGCAGCATTTGCCGCGCAATCAACAAACACCTGCTGCGTCACATCCTCCGCCAAGTGGACATCTCCATGCATCTGACGCACCGCCACGGAGTAAACCAGTTTCAAATGCCTCCGGACCAGCTCGGCGAACGCGGGCTCGGAATGGGTCTCGGCATACAATCTTAGTAATTCTGCGTCGTCCTGCATCGGGGTTTCCCTAAGAGTACCGTCGTCTAAGCGGAAATTGAGCGGGTCCCGAAAACTGGGCCAGGTGGAGGGTTAGTCTTTGGCTTGGTTTGATGTGCTGACTTCGGTGGTGGTTGGCAATCCTAAGCGGAGGGACGGACCGGCTTGGCGGTCCGTCCTGGAGCTTGGGATTGGTAAAGATTTGCCCGTGGCGAAGCGATGCGAGAGAGATAGCCTTGCTCACTTCCACGATGCTCTTGCCGCCGTCGGACTCCCGCAAAATGCGGATCTTCTGTTCCGTCGTGTGTCTTTTGCCTTTCATGGTCTGGGCTCCTTTTAGGGCCGCAGACTAACATTACAAGTGGCCCGGATTTCGGGGGGTCACCGCAGCCATGCATAGATATCAGTCCCGTAAAGGAGGACATAACCATTGTTGATCAAGGCCTTGGCCGTTTCGCGTCCAGCGTCAGTTTGGATGTCCTGCACTCTGCCCACCGTGCTGAAGCGGTTGTTGATCGCGCTCCGCCAGATGGCGGCCGTTCGCGGCCATTCCAAGTAATTCGTTGCATTTTTGACCGCGCTGTAAGGCCAATCGCTCAACGTGGGGGCGCCGAGCTTGAGCATTACATCGAATACGGATGCTCGAATCATCCAGAGGCTGAACGACCTTCAAAAAGGACGACCAACGACATTAAAGGAATACACGCTACCGGGTTAAAAGAACCGACGCCGGAAGAGCGCGTAGCCCTGGAGAAAATGGCGATCGATAGCCTTTAGTTCGGGGGTGGCATACATTTGGAGTAGCTTTTTTTCGGCTTGGGCAACAACCGTCGTTTCGGGCTCGTGAGCGAAGCTTTCCATGCCTTCCCTTTGAAGCTCATCTTGAATTCTTTCCGCCGCGCCTAGTTCCGGAACGATCCCCGAGCCTCTTAAGGCTTTGGCGATTTGGGTGACGGCGATATTGTGCCGTTGGCCGTCCAGCCAGTGTCCTCGCTTTTTTCGTTTAGAGTTTGGCATCGGCTGCCTCCGCTCCGAACGCGATCACGTTGCCGTAGTCCTTAGGGGGAGCGATTTGCCACCAGTGCGCTGCCTCATCTGGGCGAACGAGCTCGCGGTAGTGTTGATAGAGCATCGCTGGTGAGGTATGCCCGAGCTCGGTGGCGGTGGCCGCGGCATTCTTGAATTGAGCTAGGTGATAGGAGGCGAAGGAGTGCCGCAGAGCATTGGCCGGCCATGTCTTGAAGCCGATTGCATCCCTGGTCTTCCGGCGGGCGACAATTGAACGTTCAACATCAACGACCGCTCCCGACTTCTTTGCATGGGGCGCGAGCCACCCCGCTAGGTTCTCGCTGACGGTTGCCAGGCGGCGCTGCGCACTCTTGGACTTTTCGGCTTTGATGTGAATTAGCCGCCCCCTTAGATCGATTTCGGACCAGTCTAGGCGCTCAATCTCGGCAGAGCGAAGACCCGCGAACCCGCCGATGGCAATAAATGGCACAAAGTCATGCGGTGCCTTCTCAAGGAGTGTTCGCATCTGCTCGGGGGTGAATATCTCAGGCGCACCGCGCACGACCTTGGCTTTGGCGGTCTTAGCGACGGCATTGTCGGGTGCGTAGCCACGTACCACGGCAGATTCGAAGAGAGTGCGCAGGACGGTGCGGAAGTTATTCCGGGTTTGTGGCGCGACCTTCAATCCGCGCAGCCAGTCATCAATTTGGCTCGGTTGAACGGCGGAGACCTTAAGCGCGCCAAAGTCCTCGGAGAAGGTCGCGAGCCGGTTTCGAAGGTCTTGAAGGTACCGCTTGGAAGCTCCGTCCTGTGCTTTCGTGGCTTTGAACTCGGCAATTAACTCCGAGACTAGGCAGGTGCGCGTCATGGCAGATAGGTGAGCCAGGAAGTGCTCGGTGGCCTCGGAGATGGTCTTGCCAAACGGCTTGAGCTTCTCGGCGCAGGCGACGGCTTCGACCCGCAATTGCTCGGGCATGTGGATGGCCGACTCTCCTTCCTTAGATACGCGGGCGAGCGTCTTACGCAGCCACACTTCAGCAGCTCGGCGGGTAGAGAAAAACTTTCGGGTCCGCTTGCCAGCGACCCTGAGACCCTCTACGACAAACTGTGATGTTTCAGAACCTTGGTATCGAACGACTCTCGGGGTTGGCTTTCTCACAGGCCAATATTCGTAAACGTTCGCATATCTGTCAATGAAATGTCAATTGAGCTGCATCGGGTGGCTCAAAATTGCATAAGTGCTTGTGGGAGAGGTGGCAGAGTGGTCTATCGCGGCGGTCTTGAAAACCGCTGGGCCGCAAGGTCCCGGGGGTTCGAATCCCTCCCTCTCCGCCAGCCTCCGCCGAGCCTACGGCTGGCTGCGCCATGAGGTGGACCCCGTCCGTTGGACAGCGGATCGAGTAAATTAAGTTATGCTTAAGGCAGGGGGTTCGGGGGAGGGGCGAAGCTCCTCCCCCGACCGGATTGAGTTGGTGGGATACCGCTCT
>JBDKKQ010000201.1:0-2698 GCA_039796015.1 Verrucomicrobiota bacterium | reverse complement strand
ACCTGCTGGAACAGCGCATTGCCATCATTGATGGGGCAATGGGAACTGTCATCCAGCGTTACAAACTGGGCGAGGCCCAGTTCCGAGGCGAGCGGTTCAGCGATTGGAAGGGGAAAGACCTCAAGGGCAACAACGAGTTGCTCCAAATCACCCAACCGCAGGTCATCGAAGAAATCCACCGGCACTATTTGGAGGCCGGGGCCGACCTCATCGAAACGAACACGTTTTCGGCGACCACCATCGGCCAGCACGACTTTTTCTTTCGTCATGCCGAGGGTCGCAAAGATCAGGCCTTCTTCAATGACGTGATCCAAGATCCGTTCCTGCGCGATCTGGCGCGGGAAATGAATCTGACTTCGGCCAAACTGGCCCGGAGCGCGGTCGATACGGTGTTCAAAGCCACGGGCATCCCCCGGTATGTTGCCGGGGCCATTGGACCGATGCCGGTCACTACCTCGATCTCACCCGATGTCAACGATGCCGGATTCCGGTCCGTGAGTTTTGAGCAATTGGTCACGGCTTACACCGAACAGGTGGAGGCGCTCATCGAAGGGGGCGTGGATGTCTTGTTGGTAGAAACCATCTTCGACACGCTGAACGCCAAGGCCGCGCTCTTGGCCATCCAGCAAGTGCAAGATCGCTTGCAAGTCCGACTGCCGCTGATGATCTCGGGCACGATCACTGACTTGTCTGGCCGCACGCTGACGGGGCAAACGGTCGAAGCCTTTTGGAACTCGGTCCGCCACGCCGAACCGATCACCATCGGATTCAACTGTGCCCTTGGCCCCAAAGAAATGCGGGCCTATGTCCAGGAACTCCACCGCATCGCCGATACCAAAATTTGCGTGTATCCCAATGCCGGATTGCCCGATCCGTTGTCCCCGACAGGTTTCCCAGAAACAGCGGAGACCCTCGCTCCTCAAATCCGTCCTTGGGCCGAAGAGGGCTGGCTGAACGTCGTGGGCGGCTGCTGTGGCACGACCCCGCCGCACATCCATGCCATCGCTGAGGCAGTGAAGGGCCTGCCTCCGCGGAAGGTCCCTCAACTTCCACCGCTCCTGCGCCTCAGCGGCATGGAGGCCTTCAACCAAACCCGGGAGACCAACTTCATCAACATCGGCGAGCGCGCCAATGTCACGGGCTCACCGAAATTCTCCAAACTCATCTTGGCCGGCGACTACGATGCGGCGTTGGCGATTTGCAAACAGCAGGTCGAGGCTGGGGCCCAGATCATCGATATCAACATGGATGAGGGAATGCTCGACGGCGCTGCGGCGATGTCGAAGTTCCTCAACTTGATCGCGGCCGAACCCGACATCGCTCGGGTTCCGATCATGGTCGATTCATCGAAGTGGTCGGTCCTCGAGACCGGCCTGCGTTGCCTCCAAGGCAAGGGCATCGTGAATTCCATTTCGCTCAAAGAAGGCGAAGAGCGATTCCTTGAACAAGCCCGACTCATTCGTCGCTATGGCGCGGCGGTCGTAGTTATGGCCTTTGATGAGCAGGGGCAGGCCGACTCTTTTGAGCGCCGCATCGAGATTTGCCAACGGTGCTATGACCTGCTCACCCAGCGCGCACAGTTCCCGCCGCAGGACATTATTTTCGATCCGAATATTCTCACCGTTGCCACCGGGATCGAGGTTCACAACAACTACGCCGTCGATTTTATTGAGGCGACTCGATGGATTAAAACCCACCTGCCCTTCGCCAAGGTCAGCGGCGGCGTCTCCAACATCAGCTTCAGTTTCCGGGGCAACAACCATGTCCGGGAGGCGATGCACAGTGCCTTCCTGTTCCACACCATTCAGGCCGGGCTCGACATGGGCATCGTCAATGCCGGGATGCTCGAAGTGTATGAGGAGATCGAGCCCGAACTTCGGGACCTCGTGGAGGATGTGCTGCTCAATCGCCGTCCGGACTCCACCGAGCGTCTGGTGACCTATGGCGAGGCGCTGCGTCGCAAATCGGGTCCCGGGGGCACCGCCGAAGCCAAAGCCGACGAGGCCTGGCGCTCGGAACCCGTTGAGAAGCGCTTGGCGCACGCCCTAGTCAAGGGCATCGACGCCTTTGTCGAACTCGACACCGAAGAAGCCCGCCAAAAGCTTGGGCGACCGCTGTTGGTCATCGAGGGGCCCCTCATGGACGGGATGAATCACGTCGGCGACCTTTTTGGCGCTGGCAAAATGTTCCTCCCGCAGGTGGTGAAGTCTGCCCGAGTGATGAAGAAATCGGTCGCCTACCTCACTCCGTTCATGGAGGCCGAGAAGGCGGCTGCTGTGGCCGGCGGCTGCGAAGTTCGAACCCAAGGCAAAGTGCTCATGGCCACCGTCAAGGGCGATGTCCACGACATCGGCAAGAACATCGTCGGAGTGGTTTTGGGGTGCAATAATTACGAGGTCATCGACCTGGGCGTGATGGTGTCCTGCGAGAATATTCTCAAGGCGGCTCAGGAGCATCAGGTGGACGTCATCGGTCTCAGCGGCTTAATCACTCCATCGCTCGATGAAATGGCCCACGTCGCCCGCGAAATGGAACGCCTGGGCATGCGCCAGCCGCTCCTCATCGGTGGCGCCACAACCAGCAAAGCGCACACCGCCATCAAGCTTGCGCAGGGATATTCGCAGCCTGTCATTCACGTCTTAGACGCCAGCCGCGCCGTGCCGGTGGTGAGCAACCTCATCAACCCGGACCTGAAGCC
>JBDKKQ010000200.1:0-3294 GCA_039796015.1 Verrucomicrobiota bacterium | reverse complement strand
GGCTTCAAAGGCGGTGATGGTAGCCATAAGTGGTGTTCTCCAAGTTAACCAGACATCGACTAGTCTGCTACAAAGTGGATAGGATGACAAACGGTGTCTTTCGGTATCGGTGATCCGGTATAGGCAACGCTGTTTGACTGTTGGGCGGAAACTGGAACTTGGATCACCGCACATTCGACCAGTCGGATCCGAAGCGCTGGCGTTGAGGAATTGGAGTTCCAGACCACCTTGACCGCGATGTTGGATTCCGATGGCACCTTTCCCGGCACGCGTGCGGCCGCTCTGGCTCGCTGGCAGGCATTCTTGCCCCAAGCGACGCGTTACGGGGCGCTGCGCAACCAGGTCGTTCCCGGACATCCGCATGTGACGCGGTTGTCTCCGGCGGTGCGGGCTCGACTGGTGACCACCGAAGAGTTGGTGGGCTCGCTGCTCGAGATTGGCCGCTTCGAGGCCGTGGAGAAATTGGTGCAGGAGTTGGTGTGGCGTGATTACTGGAAGGGTTGGCTCGAGTTGCGACCCAGCGTCTGGTCCGACTACCGCGCCGAGGTGGATCGCCTCCGCCGACAGGCCGATCCGGCGTTGCTCCGACGGGCCGAGGCGGTCATGGCAGGCCACGGCGGCATCGCAGTGCTCGATGGGTTCACCCGCGAACTCATCGAGACCGGGTATTTGCACAACCACGCCCGCATGTGGTGGGCCGGGTATTGGATCCATGTCGAGCGATTGCCCTGGGCCTTGGGGGCCGACTTTTTCTACCGACACCTCCTCGATGCCGATCCCGCCAGCAACACGCTGGGTTGGCGTTGGGTCGCCGGCGTGCAAACCCGGGGCAAGGCCTACCTGCCGCGCCGCTCCAACTTGGAGAAGTATTGTGCTGCCAGCCTCTTGGCCGATCCCACCGGACTGGAGCGCATCGACGATTCGGTGGTGGCGCCGGTTCCGCTGCCCGACGAACGGCCGGCGGAACGCGTAGCATGGAAACCGCTGCCCGACGCACTCGGCATCACCGAAGGTTCCGCAAACCCGCCCGGACGGTGGGGCCTGTGGGTGCACGGCGAAGATTTGAGCGTTGAGCGATCCGGCCTGGCCGGCCTAGGTCCCGCCGTGGCCCTGAGCGTGTTCGACGTCCAGCGGGTTGCGGCTCTCGGCATGGCCCCGCGCCGCATCGCCTATTTGAAAACGGCCCTGGCCGATGGACTGGCTCGGGCGGGCCAACATTTCAAGTGCCCCATCGAATCGTGCGAAACGGGCGAAGGCCTGGCCGAGGCCCTTGCGCGGGTGGCCCAAGAACGCGGCCTGGCCGGATGGGTGGCGATGCGTCCCGCGGTGGGTCCACTCGGTGATGCGATTCCGGCCATCGAGGCCGCCTTGGCCCGCGACGGCCGGAAGATGATTTGGTGCCGCCGCCCCTGGGATGAGCACTTGTGGCCCCAAGCCTCGGCCGGGTTCTTCGGGTTCTGGGAGAAAGCCCAGCGACGTCTGGCGACCCACGCCGCCGCCCGTGCCAAGAGCCGGGACTCTCAGCAACCAGAGCTGCTATTTTGATGAACCCGACCCGACCCACCGGTTCGACCCACGCGGAGCGCCCGACCGGTCGTTCCGCGCGGGCCCAGGGTCTCGTGAGGCGCTCCGACTGGCAGGTGGTGTGGTTCAAGCGCGACTTGCGGATTGGCGACCACGCACCCTTGGTCGAGGCCTTGCAGCAGGGTCCCGTCCTTGGGCTCTACCTCTATGAACCCGAGCTGCTCGAGTCGCCCGAGTGGGATGCGTCGCACTCCCGCTTCATCGCCGAAGCGCTCCAGGATTTGGAGTCGGAGTGGACCCAGCGCGGGGGGTGTCTGCTGTTGCGGCGCGGCGAGGCCGTGGAGCAACTCGAACGCCTGCATCGCGAGACGGGTTTTCTCCGGCTTTGGTCGCATGAGGAAACGGGCAACCGGACCACCTTTGACCGCGATCTCCGCGTCGCCCGCTGGTGCCGGAACCGCGGGATCGACTGGCAGGAGCGGCGTCAGGACGGCGTGGTGCGTCGGCTGCGATCCCGCGACGGTTGGGCCGAGCGCTGGGCTAGGAGCATGTCGGGCCGCATCGAGTCGTCTCCGGAGGTGCTGGGATCGGGCCGTCTGACCGGGCTCGTCTCCGACGGTGTTTTGGGTCCGGAGCAACTGGGCTTGGGTCCGGTGATTCCGATCGAACTCCAGCGCGGCGGCGAGACGGCGGCTCGGAATGTATTGGGGAGTTTCCTGGAGGAACGCGGCGTTGGCTATCGCGCGGAAATGTCGAGCCCGCTCACCGCTTGGACGGCGTGCTCGCGTCTTAGCACCCACCTCGCCTGGGGTTGTGTCTCCATGCGCCGGGTGCATCAGGCGGCCGTGCACCGGCAGGAGGCCTTGCGGGCGATGCTCAGCGCCGGAGAGCCGTTGGACCGTCGTTGGTCCGGCGCGCTCGCGAGCTTCCAAGCGCGCCTTCGGTGGCATTGCCACTTCATGCAGAAGCTCGAGGACGAGCCGCGCATCGAGGTCGAGAACTTCAACCCGGTCTACGACGGCCTGCGCGAGGCCTTCACCGAGTCCGAAGAAGGTCAGCTGCGCCTTGAGGCCTGGCGTCAGGGGCGGATCGGCTTTCCGATGGTCGACGCCTGCATGCGGGCAGTCCGGGCCACGGGCTGGCTCAACTTTCGCATGCGCGCCTTGGTGATGAGCGTGGCCTCTTACCACCTCTGGCTGCACTGGCGTCCGACGGCGATCCACCTGGCCCGGTGCTTCCTCGACTTCGAGCCCGGGATCCATTTCAGCCAGGCCCAAATGCAGAGCGGCACGACTGGCATTAACACCGTGAGGATTTATTCCCCGACACTTCAGGCCATCGAGCAAGACCCGAAGGGTGTCTTTATCCGCCGCTGGGTGCCCGAACTGGCCGGCGTGCCCGACGTCTTTCTGGCCGAGCCGTGGCGCATGACGCGCTCACAGCAGGAGGCCGCCCGATGCGTGATCGGTGTCGACTATCCTGCCCCGAGGGTCGACCCCCGTCGGTCGGTCATCGAGGCCAAGGAACGGATTGCTCGCGTGCGATCCAGCGCCGCCGCTCGTGAGGCCTCCCGTCGCGTGTACCTCCGTCATGGCAGCCGCAAGGGCCACACCTTCCGGGGTGCCGACGCCGAGGCCCGGTATCGCCAGGGGTTGCTGTCCGGGTTGTCCGACCCCGCTCCGGAGCGCCCCATCGGTCCGGTGCAGCAAGAACTCTTCGGATAGCTCCGGAGGCACCGGGCCATGCCGTCAGTCTCCCGGTGAGGCCAAC
>JBDKKQ010000199.1:0-3778 GCA_039796015.1 Verrucomicrobiota bacterium | reverse complement strand
CGGCCAAGTCCGCCTCGGTCGCCGGCTCCAGCCCGATTTGGTCGCGCCAGCGGTTGACGTTTTCCAACTCGCCTCCGGCTCCGCCACCCATGGCCACCACGGAAATGTCCACCGAACGGCCATCGGGGCGTTTCACACCATAGCTGGCCACGCGCATGCCTGAGGCAGGCTTCTCTTCCCAACCGGCCGGTACAGTCCAAGGAACCGCGGGCCGTTCGGAGGCACTGCTTTCTGGGCCAGCCGAGGTAGAAGATCCCGAGGCCGCAGATCTTGGAATCTCAGAAGCGGGCGGGGTTAGGGTGGCTCCACCTGGGGAATTAGCCGCAGCCACCGGCGGGGCATCTTGAGGGGCCTGATAGACCCGGACCTCATCCTTGCCACAGCCCGCGGCCATCCAGGCCAACGCCGAAACCACCATCACCACAGTGAAACGCATGACGACAGTCTGGACGCGCACGCCAATCCGGCAAGCCACGACTCCGAATCTGGCTAGGACTCCGGCGGGATGTATTTGCGGACCGTCAGGTACACCAGTCCGCCGATGGCGCTCCAGGCTAGGTTCAACGTGTAGCCCAGCAACGAGAGCGACAGCGCCTCGGCCGGCTTAACTCCAAAACCCGCGAAGTCCACGGTAAGCAGGACGACGAAGAGGTTCTCGCGGACACCGAGGCCACTGGGGGTGATCGGCAACGCGGCCAGGCACACCACCGCCGGCACCACAAACCACAAGTTCCACCGGGGGATTTGCAACCCCAACCCGGAAGCCAGCGCCGCAAACGTGCCCACAATGGCCAGGTTGATAGCGATCGACAACAGGGCACTGCGCCAAAGGAATCCCGGATTGCGCCCAAACAGTCGGCATGAAGCCAGCGCCCTCAAGGGGCCCTTCATTTGCGGGAAACGCCCCATCCACCGGCTCAGGCGCCCCTCCTCAGAAAGGATGTCTGTGAAGAAACCAGCACCGGCACAAACCATCGCCACGACCATCATGCCAAAGATGGCCAAACCCACCCCATCGTAGCGACGAAACCGCACAAAGAGCGGCCAGTTGGGAATGGCAAAGATCACCGCAAACACCAGCAGCGATAGGATGCCGATCAAGCGGTCCACAAACACCGTGAGGGCCGCTTCTGCCTTTTTGTGGTGGGTACTTCGGGCGGCCGCGTAGGCCTTCCAAACATCGCCTCCGGTGGACCCCAACAAGAAGGCATTGAAGAAGTGCGCCACGAAGGAAAGCCGCGTTACCTCGGCCAGGGGCAACTCCAGACCCTGGACCCGAAGAGCTTCGCGCCAACGAAGTCCTCCCAGAAAAATGAGCGCACCGCAGAGGCCAAAGGCCAGCCCCAGGCTCCCGGGATCCAACCGCCGAGCCATCTCTAGAAGCTTCGCAGGGCTATGGGTCCACGCGTATTGACGCTGCTCCCAACGCCCCATGGCATTCCAGGCTTCGGGCTTCCCCTGGGCCAAAAGGTCGATCTGAGCCTCGTTGCAGAAGATCGCGTGGAAGATGACCGCCAAAAGCAGTCCACAGACCGCTAAGCGGACCAGTTGCCCGAGTGTTCTTCGGGAGGAGTTGTCGGGCCGAGAATCCATTCGGACTACTCCGGCCCCCAGACGGACCGAATGTGCGCATACCCCTTGGTCACATCTTCGGGAGCCACACCGGGGTTCAATTCAATAACCTTGATGTGCTGCGGGCCCACGAACGGCTTGAGAGCGACATAATCAATAACACCCGCACCGGGCGGGGCGTGATCGTGGGCTCCATCGGTGGTGAGCACCACGTCATGGATATGCAGCCCACACAAGCGCTCGGACAAACTCTCCAAGTGCATGCGGTGGTCGATGAAACCCATCTGATGCTTGATCTGGGCGTGGCCGCAGTCATGCCAGTAGCGAACGTTGTCCGGCAACTGGTCGAGGAAGAAGAGCATGTCGTGGTCGAAGGGAATTTCTTCGACGGATTCTCGATTCTCGATACCCAAGAGAAGGTTCTTCTCGCCGGCCACCTCCGCCAATCGACGAATCATGTCGATCGCCAACTCCATGGGTTGCTCCTTGCGGGCCTCGCGGCGTTGCTCCACCTCAGCCATGAGTTTGATGTACTTCGGCGAGTCCCGCTTTCCAGCGGCGGCGAGGGCTTCGAGCTTGTCCTGATAATGGGCATCTCCGAAGAAGCCAGAGAGATCGACGGCCCCGGAGTGCAGCACGATCAACTTAGCTTTTAGACGATCGGCTGTCTCGATGGTCTTGATCGAGTGCTTCCAAGCTAGATCGCGCTCCCGCTTCTCCGAGGCCGAGAACTTAAAGAGGTTCGGCGCGGCGTGGCTCACGCCCATCGGCAACGGGCAGAAATTGTGCAGGGTGCTGATCTTGATCACCCCGGCTTCAACGGCGTCGATGATGCCGGGCACCAGACTGACACGGATGCCGTGACTCAACTCGGCATATTCGAAGCCCAGGTCCCGGATCTCGCGCAGCATGTCGCCTCCGTCTTGGTGGCGGCTCGAGTTCCAGCAGGTGGATAGGGAATACATGATGAAAGGTCCTTCGACTTTAAACTCAGGGTTTTAGACTGAGAGTTTTAGACTCAGGTTTCTAGACTCAGAGTTTTAGACTCCTGTTTGGGAAACAAAAAGGCCGAATGCGTTCCCGAAGGAAAGCATCCGGCCCTGTCGAAAGCAAACCGCCTTACAGCGGTTGCGCCTCGCTACCGACCATCACTGGTCGGCATACCGGGCGGACAGCATCGCAGAGAACTTGGAAACCTTCATCTTACGACGCTTGGTTTCGCTGGGCTTCTCATAATGACGCTTCATGCGCACGTCACGGAGAGTGTTCTCGCGGTCCACCTTCTTCTTCAGGCGGCGCAGCGCGCGATCCACGGGTTCGCCCTTCTTCAGTTTAACTTCGCTCACTTCAAAATTCAGCTCCTTCCCGGACCTGGCGGAAACTCTCTGAAAAGTCGTCCGCATTCAGGCTCACAGCCGAGGCACCTAGGCACCTCGGACCACCAGTCGAGGCTTGGGCCTAGCGACCGGAGCCGTGAACCAAGCCTGTTTTCAGGCAGATCTGCAACCGGTTTTTCTAATTTTTACCACAGCGCGTTCAGACTCGAGGCTGGCAATGAGACCGCAGCAACGCCTCTCAACGGACGCCACATCAATGAAACTCTTGAACTCAAGGCCACCGCTCTCGACGAAATTCCAAGACGACCTCCCTACTGGGGATCGCGTCCTAACAGAGTCACAGTGGGGTAAAACTGAGCCGTAAAGGAGTTCCAAACCGCCTCGAGTCCGAGATCGGCCAACCCACCAGGATGCGACACAGTCTGAACCGCTGGACCGCCAGGCCTCCAAACCGACTCATTGGATCCACCCCACAAGGCCAGGCACGGAATCCCGACGGCTGCCGCAAGGTGGGTGATCCCAGAATCATGCCCCAAAAACCCTTGGCAGCGAGAAAGCTGTTCGGCCACCGATTCCAAAGGTCGCCCGCGAAGCACCTGGCGTCGCCTCGCTGGGATTAACCGCTCGAGGCAATCAAGGGCTTCGGACTCGGACTCGCCGCCGATGAGCACCCAGCTCAAATCCGTCTGGGCCACGCAACGGCTTACCAGTTCCTTCCAGCGCTCCAAGGGCCAGTTCTTGCTGGCGCTGCCGCTGCCGGGGTGAAGGGCGATCCACCCTTCAGCACTAGGACCCATCCCGGCCCAACGAAGGCGCGGCACCGGATCGGCCTCAAAGATCGCCAGACGTTCCAAAGGCGCGAGCAGTTG
>JBDKKQ010000198.1:0-6609 GCA_039796015.1 Verrucomicrobiota bacterium | reverse complement strand
AACCCGGTGAACGAGACCCGCGTGACCGGTAGCCGTCGTCGTATGGCCTCGGCCGAGTTCTGCCCGGGTGTCCAGATGGACACAGTCGACTAATCGGTTTGCCAGGGTCTGGAACGCAGAGCGCGCCGGCAAAATCCTAGGGCCCAGAATAAACGGGCTCAGAATAAACGAACTTAGATAAAAGCCCTGAGAAGGGCCCTAGGAAAGGAATTCATCGAGCGATGGATTTTGGGAATATCCAGTAATGGGGATTTCCAGTAATCTCCGCATCGCAACCCCCTGCCATCGCTAATTCCCGCCACCGCTTCGCTCAGGCCGCCTGGAGCTGGGATTCGTCTTCTGAGGAGAGCTCGTCGAACTGAACCCTAGGGCGGGCGGGGGACTGAGTCCTTCGACGTGATAGGGTTTCGACTACTCCTTTTCCGGCCTGAGCCTCCGCCCGGACCACGTCCCGGATTTCCTCGGCGATCATGAAGCAGAGCTTGGGCAAAAGTTGCTCCTCGATTTGCGTGGCGACGAGTTTCTGCACAAAGAACGCTTCTTCAACCCGTCGCTGTTCTTCTTGGAACATGGTTTCGAGGGCGCTCCGGCGATCGGTGCCCACCGGCATGGGTTGCTTGGACCAGGCAGCAATCTTGTTGGGTAATTCGGTCTGGAAAAGATGCTCGGATTCGTCGTGTCGGCCGTTGCGTCGCAGCACACACGCCTCCCGAAATTGGTCGACGAGGGAGATCCACAGCGGGTCGTTGGCGTACGCTCGATTCATCATGATCAGTGAAACCCGGTTAAGCACCGAGGATGCCAAGCCGTGAATCAGGGCATTTCTGCGGGTTTTCCCTGGCCGGGGCGGGTGGGTCTGGGAAACTCGTGCCGGGTCCGGCCGGCCGGTCTTGCCGACTGCGGGGGGCTCCGGTGGGCCGGAATGATTCCATCCGATCGGTCGGGCTGGCCGCACCGTCTTCCGCCAGTGCGTTGTTTGTCCGCTCGTGATGGGCCTCAAGCACGGGCCTCAAGCACAGGACTTAGTAGGGACAAATTCTGGCTGGCCTCATCTTGCAAAAGAATCCGCCACGCCCTTCCTTAGCTCCCCAAAAGAATTCGTTCCGGTTAGTCATTTCGACCCAAGGCTCGGGTGAAGAGTCGTCGGGGTTCCTGAATGAAGAGATCCCTGAGCAGGGTTTCCACACCTGCAGCCTGAGGTTCTTCCAGCCGCAAGCTGGCCCGGAAAGCGGCCAGGAAGCTCACCATGACCAAACCGAAGAACAGGCTGTAGCGATTCCATTCCAGCCCTAGGGCCAGCGTCCGAAATCCGCCGACGGTGTCGATGAGCAATCCCCACAGCACCGGAGACAGGCCGAGCGTCACCTGCCAAACCACCATGAAGAGAGCGAAAAAGTGGTTTCGACCCAGGCGCGGCACGATGGCCATGGCCAAACGATTGTTAGCCGCCGAATGCAGGGCGTTGAGCAATCCCAGTGGCACGATAAATGTCAGCACCAACGGGATGCGGGGCATCCAAACCCCGGCTGCCATGAGGAACCAACCGCCGGCGACCAAGACCCCAGCCAGCATGATGAAGCCCAAAGCGGGCTTGCTGCCATGGAGATCTAAACGGCGACCGCCGAACCAGTAGGCACCGAGTCCGCCGAGGAATTGGATCGCCATCAGGACTAAGATGGATCCATCGGGAAGGTCGGTCCCGCTTTTCAGGAAGGCGACCACGAACGTGGTGAGTCCGCCGTAAGCCAGCGACCACACGGCATTGAGTTCCAGCAGTTTTCGGAACGGCGGGTGTGCTGCGATGGCCGCCCAGGGAACTCGTGCGGTTCCGGAGCGCTCGTGGGGTGGCACAGGCGTGTCGGGCATTTGCCGCAGGAAGTGAAGACTGGTCACCCCCATGATTCCGCTGAACGTGAAGGCGAGCATGAATTGCCAGGGTTGCGCCGGCGATGGGAGTAAACTTCCGGCCCCAAGAAGGGTGGCCACGATCAGGAAGCAGAGCAGGCTGGCCCCATTGGAAGCGGCCTGGTCACCCGCCAGATAGCGTCCGCGCAACTCGAGGGGCACTAAGCCGGTAATCCACGGCAGCCAGGCGCTACTGGCGATCCCGCGGCACAGGTTGAAGCCGAAGAGCAGGGACAGAAGTAGAGTGAGTTGTCCGCTGTGACCGATCCAAGCCCCGCTGAGGGGGGTCAGGGCCATCAGGAAAGCGAAGACGATGCGCGCGGTCCATCCGGACACTACGAAGCGCTTGTAGCCGATGCGGTCGAGATAAGCGGCCGCGGGAATCTGGGTGATGGTGAGCAGGGGCATCATTCCGGCAACCACCCCAAGGATGGTGGCATTGGCATGGAGTGACTTCGCGTAGAGGACCATCGGCCCGCCAAGAATCACTTGGAAGGACAGCGCGTTGAACATGGCAAACCCGTAGGCATGCCGCAGCTGGAGCGGCTGGGACAGGGTTTGTGAGGAGGCTTGGGACACGGTCACTCCAGAGAGGATGGGCCCGTTCAGGGATGAGGTTCGGCGGGGTTCCTAGTTCAGAGCCGCACTGACAACAGGGGCAGAGTGTGGTGAGAAGCGTCTGCGGGTCGATCCCAAAGGTTCTAGGCAGGCAGAGCGATACGGAGGGCCGGGTCCCTTGACGCTCTTCGGGGTCAACCCTAGCCTTGGAAGCTGAAAGACTAAACATGCGCAATTTTGTCAATATTCCGTACGTCATCGAGCAGACGGGCCGCGGTGAAAAGGGCTACGATCTGTACAGCCGCCTCCTGGTCGACCGGATCATTTTCCTGGGAACCCCAGTCGATGACATGGTGGCCAACGTCATCGTGGCTCAATTCCTTTTCCTCCAGATGACCGATCCCAAGAAGGACATCCACTTCTACATCAACTCTCCCGGCGGTAGTGTCACCGCGGGTTTGGCCATCTATGACACGATGCAATGGCTGACTTGTGACGTGAACACCTACTGCATCGGTCAGGCTGCGAGCATGGGAGCCGTTCTCCTGGCCGGTGGCACGAAGGGCAAGCGGTTCGCGCTGCCCAACGCCAACATCATGATCCATCAAGTGCTCGGCGGCGCTGAAGGTCAGGCCAGCGACGTGGAGATCCGTGTTAAGTTCATGCTGAAGCTCAAGGAGCGTCTAAACACCATCCTCTCCAAGCACACGGGTCAGCCCTACGAGGCGGTGGAGCGCGCTTGCGACCGCGACAACTTCATGTCCTCCGAGGAGGCTCGTCAGTTTGGTCTCGTCGATGAGGTGGTCAGCAGCCGCAAGGAAGTGCCGACCTTGATCACTCCTGATCCCATCACTCCCGATCCTAAGGCCTGAGCAAATTTCCGGGGCCGTGCTCTCGAGTGAACCCAAGATCCCTATCGGGTTGGCTCGCCGGGCACGGCATCCGGGTTGCGTATTCAGCAGGAATTCATTGGCAGTATTGGTCCGAGACCCGATCTTCAAGGCTCATGGCACGCGCAACCCAGATCACAATGTGCAGTTTCTGTGGCAAATCGAAAGCCGAGGTAAAACGGCTCATCGCGGGCCCTGGCGTGTACATCTGCGACGCCTGTGTCGGCGTCTGCAGCGGAGTGCTCGAGAAGGAGTCCCGTTCCGAGACTGAAAAGCAATCGGCACCCACCCTCCGGATCCCAAAACCCTCAGAGATCAAGCGGCAGTTGGATCAGCATGTCATTGGTCAAGACCGTGCCAAGCGAACCCTCAGCGTCGCGGTGTACAATCACTACAAGCGGGTCACGGCGGCCGCTCGGTCCGCGGCCGGTGGCGAGACCACGTCCGCAGCCCCCGATGACCCGGGTGCAGTGGAAATTGAGAAGAGCAACATCCTGCTGCTGGGGCCGACGGGTTGCGGTAAGACGCTGTTGGCCAAAACGCTGGCCAAGGTGCTCGACGTGCCCTTTGCCATCGCCGATGCCACGGTTATCACCGAGGCCGGCTATGTCGGTGAGGATGTTGAGAACATCATCCTGCGCCTGCTTCAGGCGGCCGATTTCGATGTGCGTCGGGCCCAAATGGGCATCGTTTACATCGACGAGATCGACAAGATCGCCCGCAAGACCGAGAACGTGTCCATCACCCGCGACGTGTCCGGTGAAGGCGTGCAGCAAGGATTGCTGAAGATTCTGGAAGGAACTGTTTGCAATGTACCCCCACAAGGAGGACGCAAGCATCCCCAGCAGGAGTATATCCGGATTGACACCACTCAGATTCTTTTCATCTGCGGCGGCGCGTTCGTCGGGATGGACCGAATCATTGAGCGGCGTCTGGGACGGCGATCCATTGGTTTCGGCACCGAAATTCGTGATGATACCTTTTCGCCCCAGTCCCGGTTGGTTCAGGCCGACCAGCCTCTGATGCATCGGGTGGAGCCGGAAGACCTCATGGGCTTTGGTTTCATCCCGGAGTTCATTGGCCGCTTGCCGGTGGTGACCGCTCTGGATGAGTTGACCGAGTCTCAGATGGCTGAGGTGCTGACCCGACCGCGCAATGCCTTGACCCGTCAATTTGCCAAGCTGCTGTCCCTAGATGGGGTCGAGTTGTCTTTCACCGACGATGCCGTTGCGGAGTTGGCCAGCATGGCGTCCCGAAAGAAGACTGGTGCGCGCGCCCTTCGGGCTCTGACCGAAGAACTTTTTCGCGACCTGATGTTTGAATTGCCCGACAGCGACGACGTGATCGGTGTCGAGATTAACCGCGCGGTGGTCCGTCGAGAGACCCCTCCGGTGATTCAGCGTCGGGAGCAACGTCAAGCGGCATGAACAAACCGGCTGACGATTGTGAAAAACTTTTTCGGTTAAAGGGTTGACGTGTTTTCCATCCTCGGATTTATTCGTGTCACAAATTAAGTCATCGAGCCTTGTATATGAATCTCCTGAAAAAAACTGTCCTGATCACTGCTACTTCGCTGTTGGTCAATTCGGCCTTCGCCCTCACTTCCACTGAGTCGCAGGCTCTGACCCAGAAGATCTTGTCGTCCAAGGTCATTGATATGCCGTTGGTCGCCGCCAAGTTGGTGGTTGCTGCCGACAAGGCCGACCGCATCGAGACCGCGAAGGCCGCTGTGGTTGCAGTGGCTAAGAATCATCCGACCGCATTGTCCACCGTTGTGGGTGCGATCCTTCGCAAGGCTCCTGAGGCCACCGAAGCCGTTGTCGCTGCCTGCCTCGAGGTCGCTCCCCAGATGGCCCGTACCGTTGTCGCCGCTGCCACCTTCGCCACCGAAGGTCAGGACGCTGTGATTCTCGCGACGGCCGATCGCCTCGTTCCCACCCAGCAATCTGAAGTTCGTGGCGAAGTCGCCTTGGCCAAGGCTCGTCGGGCCACCAAGTCCTCTCTCACCGCCAAGGGTGGTACGATCACGATCCCGGGCAATGTGGCTGTGACCACGACCCCCGTGACCGACAGCAAGGGCAACGCTGTGGCGCCTCCCGTGAAGATCAGCGCTTACGCCGGTGCAGATGCGAACCGTCCGTAATCTAAAACGGTCCGCGGTTTGATCACCTTTGGGTGTTTCTTCCTCCGTTGATCTAAATTGTCTCAATTCGAGACACTATTTTCTGACAAGCCCGGCGAGATGGTTTCAATCATCTAGTCGGGTTTTTTGTTTTTACGCCGGGCAGTTTTACGCCGGGCATAGCATTCCTTGGCTTCAGCTCGGATGATTAGGTGCGATCGGTGGTGCTGGCTTGCGTCTTCTTCCGCAAGAGCGGTGGTGGTCGCTAATCACGGGCTAAATCACCCGGGGCTAAAACAAACCGGCCAAAGTGTGGGCCTCAGCATGGCCCGATCCTCGCTGTCGCCTCGCCTCGCGAAACAATCTCGCCTCGCGAAACAATCTGCACCATGCCCTCACTTTCTTTCCAGGCGCATCGTTCCGGCTCAGCAAGGTGAGTTGAGTGCTGAAATGGTGAGGCCACATAGGGTGTCGGGGCATAAAAGAAAAAGCGTCCGCCCTTTACTCCCGACGGTAGGGACTCAGGGGCTAAAATCCTGTGGCCCCTGCAATGTGGACGCCAATAGGAGGGCAGTGGTAGCGCTTAGGGGTTCACTGCGGAGGATATGTTGAGATCTCTATCCATGGGTTCTGGCCACGGTTTCTCTTGGTCTCTTTGCACGTGAGGCAGCCCCATTCTGCGACTCGATTGCCCGAAGACTTCAGTGGGGCAAATTCAGGGCGTCCGAGGCGCAGACTTGGTTTTTCTGAGCAGGCGGATGTCGCCGATCACCATGCCCTTGTCGACCGCCTTGCACATGTCATAGACAGTCAGAGCCGCAACGGATACGGCGGTTAGGGCTTCCATTTCAACACCCGTGGCTGCCGTGATTCGGGCCGATGCGGTGATCCGGATACGATCCCGCGTTTCGGGTGTTTCAAAGTGAATCTCACAATGAGAAATGGGCAAGGGATGACACAGCGGGATTAATTCTCCGGTGCGTTTGGCCGCTTGTATCCCGGCGATGCGGGCTGTCGCCAAGACATTGCCCTTGGCCATGCGGTCGGACTCCATCAAGTCGAGCGTGGTGGAGGATACGTGGATCTCCCCGCAGGCGACCGCTTCTCGGAACAGGGCGGGCTTGGCCGAGACAT
>JBDKKQ010000197.1:0-2720 GCA_039796015.1 Verrucomicrobiota bacterium | reverse complement strand
CTTCATGGACGCCCGGTGCGCGTCGTGGGACGGGAATCTCGGCTTCTAACCGACGGTACGACGCCACTGAATCGCGCAATCGGGGTAAGTGTTTTAGCGAGGTCGGCAGCAAATCCTGACGGACAAAGTAATCGAGAAATCCTTGTTCTTCTTCACTCAGAGAACCGTCTCGCCAGTGCTGGACGGCGGCGGTGAGGCGGCGGCGATAGAGCTCAGCCAACTCGGTCAGAGAGGCAGGGGGTTCGCTGGCACCCAAGAAAAACGCCGCGGGTTCGACGAGTTCTTTGGGCGGCAATGGACCCGTGTGAAACACCACCTCGGCCGCTCCGAAATGAGCGCGTCCGCCCTCTGAGGAGCCCGAGTTCGGAGAATCATCCGCGCTGACAAATTCAAGGTACGCGTTTGAACCCTTGCGGTAGGCGGTATCCAGGCGACGCCACCGCATTTGATCGGCATTCAGATTGGCGGCGGGATAAAGCCCACCACCGCCAATGGCATAGTTTTCAACCACCAACCGAACCATGCTGCGCTCACCGAGGCCGCGCACGCTGATGCTGTCGGTTTCCACTTTGAACCGAGGCGAGGTAAACACTCCGCTGTGTTTTCGAGTGAGCGAATGGCTAAAAACACCCGCCGGGTAAAGCCCGCGCAACACCCGGTCGCCTTGGAACTCCACGGAAAACCCACCCACCGGCTCGGGGTCCCCATTTTGAACTCCCGCACCCGGCCTCGCGTCACCACCGTCCATGAACCACGTTCGTGATTGCTGGGTGCGTAGATTCCAACCTGAGGTGAAATTCGTTCGATTGAATTCACGACGACCGGCGAGTTCGCCCTTCCAAAACAGTGCGAGTTCGGACCAACCGGCTTGAAACTCCGCACCGGTTAGGCTCGCCAACTTGGCCCAGGGATGAAGGGGATTGGCATTGTTTTTGGCGGCATCTACCCAGGCGCTTTTCCATGCCTCGGTGAGGTGCGGTGACTCCAGGATCCGCGCCTGAGTTGCACGAAGCTGATCCAACTCCCGATTCAGGTTCGATCGTTTCGCGAGCTCCGCGGGAGTGAGGGCTTTGGTGAGGGTTTCGGCCGCCATGCTCAATGCACCCGCCCGGAATGAGGCCGCCACTTCATCTGCGGTGAGGGCACGGCCATAAAGTCGGGCTTCTTCAACTTCTCCCGCCAATGCGGTGATCCCTGTAGCCAGATGACGTTTTCCAAAAACGACCCGTGCATGGCCCGCGGAGAACGGTTGCAACGTGCCACGCTGATAGCTTTTGCCGTAGGGTGCTCCGTTGCGATAAAGCGCAATGGAATGGTCGGATCCATAGACCGCCACGAGATGTACCAGTTCGCCCGGCTTGGCGGTCTCGGCGGGGCCGCCCACATCTTCGGTGCGTCGGAAAAAATCGCTGCCAGCAATCCAACGGGCGGATTCCCGTTCGCCAAAAACGATCGAGTCGAAGTTCTCACTGTCCGGTGTCTGGACAGTCAACGCTCCCCCGCCCTTTTGATCCAGACCGGCGAGCGCCACCCAGACTTCGAGGGATTTTTCGCGAACATCGACCGGGAGGGGTTCGGTGGCGACCCATGCGTTCACTCCATCCAGGACGAGTCGTCCGCCACGGACCGCCGCTCCGCCTTCGGCATGACCGTGCATGGCACCCACGGCATCCCGCAAATCCCCGTCGAATCTCCATTGAGCCAGAGGTACGGGCTGTCGATTCGAAAAAGCCGCTCCGCGCTGCAGGGCCCACTCCGAACGTGCTCGAAATTCGACTTGGGCGACTTCATCCGACAACCGGCGAATTTCAACCGCCAGATGTTCCTTCTGTGCCGTGCGCGATGCCTGCTCCAGCAACCCATTGTGCAGCCCATCCGCTGCGGCACTCCACGCCTCGCCTAGGCCGACGCGGATCTCCTTCTTGAGGTTAGCGAGACTGTCCCGGTTCATTTGCAGCAGTGACGGGTCATCCACAGGCACTTGGCCGGGGCGACTGCTGGCGAACACGCCGTAGAGCGCGTAGAAATCCTTCTGGCTGATCGGGTCAAACTTATGGTCGTGACAGCGGGCGCAAGAAACGGTCAGTCCGAGAAAGGTCTTCGAGAAAACATCGATCTGATTGTCGACGACCTTCACTTGGTCATCCAAGGCGTCCACCGGAACGTAGCCGTACTCCACCATGCGCAAGTGTGCCGGCCCAATCCGAGATTCGTTCAAGCCTTCGGCACGGTTGATGCGCGGGTTTTCCAAGAGATCCCCGGCGATGTGTTCACGAACAAACTGGTCGTAGGGAACGTCACTGTTAAAAGCCCGGATCAGATAATCCCGGTAGCGCCAGGCCATGGGCAGTTCCGGATCGCCCTGACTTCCGTGCGATTCGCAGTAGCGAACCAGATCCATCCAGTGCCTCGCCCAACGTTCGCCAAAACGAGCCGAGGCCAGCAGTCGGTCCACCCGCTTCTCGTAGGCATTGGGAGAGGAATCGCGCAGGAAGTCTTCCAACTCGTCCACCGTCGGCGGCAACCCGGTCAACGCGAAGGTGACGCGACGCAGCAATGATTCGCGACCGGCTTCTGGGGCGGGTTGCAATCCGCGTTCCTCCATTTTCGCCAAGAGAAAGCGATCGACCGGATGGCCGGACCACGCGGCATTCGTCACACTGGGGATTACCGGCCTTCGCACCGGGTGGAAGCTCCACCAATTCTTGCGTGCGTTCATC
>JBDKKQ010000196.1:0-5143 GCA_039796015.1 Verrucomicrobiota bacterium | reverse complement strand
GGATGCCTCGATCGAGTTTTTTGAATCACGAATCCGCCCCTTCCTCATCACCGATTGTCAGGAATGCCACGGTCCTAAGCACCAGCGGGGCGGACTGAGGGTCGATTCTCGCGAGGCCCTGCTCCGTGGTGGCGACTCCGGCCCGGCCGTAATTCCAAACAAGGCTCAAGAAAGCCGCCTGCTCCGGGCCATTCAGCACTTGGATCCCGAGCTGCAAATGCCTAAGGAACGCCCGCGCTTGCCGGAGACGGTGATTCGCGATGTCGCCCGCTGGATCGATGCCGGAGCGGTTTTCCCAGTGGCTTCCGGCTCTTCGGCGAACTCAACCAATAACTCTTCGGCATGGCCTCGTGTTTTTGAAGCCCGCCGGCAGTGGTGGAGTTTTCAAGCCCCCATCCACCCCGCCATTCCGCCGGTCAACCACCCCAATTGGTCAGTCCACCCGGTGGATCGATTCATCTTGGCTCGCCTAGAGGCTGAGGGATTGCAACCGGCTCCTCCGGCCGAACCCCAAGTCTGGTTGCGGCGGGTGCATTGGACCCTCACCGGACTCCCCCCGGAACCGGCGAATGTCGTCGCCTTTATGGCCGATCCCTCTCTCGAGGCCCGAGCCCGGGTGGTGGATGCCTTGCTGGCCTCCCCGCGGTTCGGCGAGCGGTGGGCCCGTCACTGGATGGATCTAGTGCGCTTCGCCGACTCCTATGGTCACGAGCAGGACTACACCATCCCGTATGCCTGGCGCTACCGCGACTACCTCATCCGCGCCTTCAATGCCGACGTGCCCTACGACGTGTTCGTTCAAGAACACATAGCCGGCGACCTCCTCCCGAACCCGCGACGCCATCCCGGAATGGGTTTCAATGAATCAGTGCTCGCGACCGGGTTCTGGTACTTGCACCAGGCCACTCACGCTCCGGTCGATCCGCTGCAAGATGAGGCAGATCGCATCGACAATCAGGTCGATGTCTTTTCCAAGACCTTCCTGGGTCTCACGGTAGCCTGCGCGCGCTGCCACGATCACAAGTTCGATGCCATCTCCACCCAGGATTACTACAGCCTCAGTGGATTCCTCCGCGCCTCAAGACAGGACATCGCTTGCCTTGATCCGGATGGAACGCTGGAACCCCGCCTCAATTCCAGAATCCAAGACGACCCATCCATCTCCAAAAAACTTCGCAACATTCTGCGAGGGGCCTTGCAAGACGCCACCCCTCGCGTGGCCCCCTACCTGATTCAGGCGCAGGAACTCCTCCGCTCGAACATCGCGTCGAACGCATGGCCCGTGGAGATTCTGGCCACCGCACGACGCCACAGACTCGATGCAGGCATCTTAGATCGCTGGGTCGCAGAAGTCCGGACCGCAACCCCGGCGGCCTCGAACCACCCGCTGCGGCCTTGGCTGGATGCGGCAGACAAACCGGCGTCTACGGTCACACGATCCAACGGATCCGAATCTATTGCGGCCACCACCAACCCTCCCCCGTGGACCCTCCGCCCCGATCCCGCCACCTGGAAGGCCAGTGGACAGGCGTTCCGGACAACGGAACCCCCCGTCGACACTTGGCGGGTCGGTTCGCTGGGAATGGAATTCCTGCCGGCAACCATCGCCCACAGCGGCCGATGGGCCCCGAATCTTCAAGGAACCCTCCGCTCTCCAACCTTCACTCTAACCCACAATCATCTCCACCTGCGGGTGGCCGGACGCAGTTCAAAGATCCGGCTCATCATCGCCCGCTATGGGCTCCGCGAGTTCAACCCCCTGCTCTTTGAATCCACCCAAATTGACGTGGATGCTGGCGCGGACTTCGTGTGGCGGTCTCTGTCTTCAGGGCTTCATCGCCATCAAGGACGTCTGGCCTACTTGGAGTTGCTCGACGATGGGGACGGATTCGTCGCGCTCGATCAGGTGATTTCCTCCGACGATCCGAAACCTCCGCAGCCTCCTGAAACACTCGGGAATCCCGAGCTCAAAATCTTCTCCTCCGCCAAGGCCCAGGTTCTCGAAAAAACCATCCATGCAGGCCTCGAATCGTGGGCTCAAGGAACATCGAATTTCCCCGATCTTCACCTCGCATCGACCCTCTGGCACCGCGGCTTGTTGGATTGGGGAAGCTCCGGAAACGCGCTTTCTGCCCTCGTTGCTCCCGTCCGAGCCGCAGCCCAGCAACTGCCCCACCCGATGCGTTCTCTGGCCATAACCGATGGTTCTGCCGAACCCACCCGTGTCTTCCTTCGCGGTGAGCCCAAGAATCCCGGAGCCCTCGTTCAGCGTCGCTTCCTGGAAGCCATTTCTGGTCCCGAACCGATGGCGATTCCACAGGGCAGCGGGCGCTTGGAATGGGCGAAGGCGCTCACCTCGCCCTCCAACCCCTTTCTGCATCGGGTGATCGTGAACCGTGTTTGGGCGCATTTATTCGGGCGCGGTCTGGTCGAGACCGTGGACAACTTCGGAGCGCTCGGTTCCCGCCCATCGCATCCGGAACTCCTCGACCGTCTGGCCCTCGATTTCGGCCGCGAGGGCGGTTCGCTCAAGCGGTTGATTCGCACGCTGTGCCTGACCGAAACCTTCGCCCAATCGAGCGAACCGCGGGATCCGGTGGCGGAGAGCCGGGATCCCTCCAACCGACTACTGCACCGCCAAAACCTGCGTCGTCTGGAGGCAGAGGCTTTGCGCGACGCGCTCCTGGCCACCGCGGGCACCTTGAATCACCTCCAATTCGGCCCACCAGTCCTCACTCACATCACCCCCTTCATGGGAGACCGCATGTGGGTCCGCAATGCCAATGGCCCCCTAGACGGAGAACGACGGCGCTCGGTCTATCAGGAGACACGCCGCAACTTCCTCTCGCCCCTAATGGTGACCTTCGACGTGCCCATCCCCGACACGACCGTGGGTCGGCGAAACCAGTCCAATGTGCCCGCCCAGGCGTTGACCTTAATGAATGACCCCTTCGTCCGAAACCAGTCCTCGGCTTGGGCCAGACGTTTGGTGTCGGAAGGCGGAACTGCCCCGACCGACCGCATCCTCAGCCTGTACTTGCAAGCCTTCGGACGAACTCCCACACCGGCAGAAATCCAGACGCTGCAGGACCTGCTGGCCATGGGAACCCGGGAACTGGATTCATCGCCCGCAGGGCCAGATCGGGAGATCCGCCTCTGGACCGAAGTTTGCCACGCCCTGTTTATGACCCAGGAGTTCACCCATGTCCCCTGACTTCCGATCCCATCGACCGTCTGCTATTCACGGCCTGAGCCGACGACGACTGCTCATGGACAGCGCCTTGGGCTTTGGCGCACTGGCCATGAACGCACTGCTGGGTGGAACCGCCCACGCGGCTGCTTCGGCCAACCCGGGGACCTCGGGCCAACGCGGCAAGCCTCACCACCGGCCCAAGGCTAAGAATGTCATCTTCCTCTACATGGATGGAGGCGTCTCGCAGGTGGACACCTTTGACCCGAAACCGCGCCTCACCCGAGAAGATGGAAAGCCCTTCGGACTGCGCATGGAACCCACCCAGTTCGAGGACAACGGAGCCACACTGGGCAGTCCCTGGGCGTTCCGTCCTCGTGGCCAAAGCGGCCTACCGGTCAGCGAACTCTTTCCCCAGGTGGGTTCCCGCGCCGACGACTTGTGCGTGATCCGCTCCATGGTGTCGCGATTCTCGGAGCACAACGCCGCCAACTACTTCCTGCATTCCGGCAGCGGGATGGCCGGCCGGCCGAGCATGGGGGCCTGGACCACTTACGGCCTCGGAAGCGAAAACCGAGACCTCCCCGGGTACGTGGTCCTCGACGGGGGGCTCATTCCCTCGGGTGGCGTGGACTGTTTCGGACCCGGTTTCCTTCCGGCCAGCCATCAGGCATCGCTCTTGCGCAACGACCTGCCCGCCCTGGCCAACATCCAACCCTTGGAGACAGCGCCCGGCCTTCAACGCGACAAACTAACCTCGGTCCGTGCGCTCGATGCCGCCGCGCTCACGCGACTGGGCTCCCACGACGCCCTCGAAGCGGCCATCGCCAACGCAGAACTGGCTTATCGGATGCAGATGTCGGTGCCCGAGGCGACCTCGATCCACGGTGAATCAGAAGCCACCCGACGCCTCTATGGCTTGGACTCCACCTCCGAACACACCCGCTCTTATGGCCGGCAATGCCTGGTGGCCCGGCGACTCATTGAGCGCGGCGTCCGATTTGTCGAACTCACATGCACCCGGGCCCACGGCAATTCTCGTTGGGATGCCCATGGAGATTTACGGAACAACCACTCGATCAACGCCCGGGCCATCGACCAACCCATCGCCGGTTTGCTAACCGACCTTAAGGCGCGCGGGCTGCTGGATGAAACCGTGGTCCTCTGGTCCGGCGAATTCGGGCGCACTCCCTTCGCTCAAGGTCGGGATGGCCGAGATCACAATCCCCACGGATTCAGTCTTTGGATGGCCGGTGGCGGCGTTCGGGGAGGCATGGCCTATGGATCGACCGACGAGTACGGCTACAAGGCGGCCGAGAACCCCGTCGAAATCCACGACTTGCATGCCACCCTGCTGCACCTGCTGGGAATCGATCATGAGCGGTTGACCCACCGCTTCGGCGGCCGCGACTACCGGCTCACCGATGTCCACGGCCGCGTGATTCAGGCCGTGCTGGCGTGATACTGCTCTAGTGCGGGAGCGCTCGCCTCCATCGACCAACATCCTATCGATCGAAGTCGAAACGAGCGTCCGACCACGCCTTGCCTTTACCGGGTGATCCCAACTTGGGTCATCAGCCACGCGTACTCGAAGGAAACCTCCTTCAGCCGGTCGTAGCGTCCGCTGGCTCCACCGTGTCCGGCGCCCATATTGCACTTCAACAGCAGCGGCCGGGTGTCCGTCTTCAGTGTACGAAGTTTGGCCACGTACTTCGCCGGCTCCCAGTACATCACCTGACTGTCGTTGAGGCTCGTGGTCACCAGCATGGCCGGGTACGCTCCAGGCTTCAGGTTGTCATACGGACTGTACGAGCGCATGTAGTCGAAGGCGGTCTTCTCGTTGGGATTTCCCCATTCCAAGTATTCACCCACGGTCAGGGGCAGACTCGCGTCCATCATGGTGTTTATCACGTCCACGAACGGCACCGCCGAGTGGACCGCCCGGAACAAGTC
>JBDKKQ010000195.1:0-2799 GCA_039796015.1 Verrucomicrobiota bacterium | reverse complement strand
GCCGCTGTTACCCCTACCCTGACCATCACCCTTCACCTCGGCTGGCGAGGCCCACTCCAGATGCAGCTGGATTGCGCCGAATTCTTGGCGGGTCATCAAGCCCTTGCCGTGCACCTCCATGTGACCATTCTCTAGCTTCCACTTCGGCTCGCTACCATCATCACTCTTCCAGGCAGAGAGATCCTTACCATCGAACAAAACGATGGCATCGGACGGAGGAGATCCGGCTGTACCTGGAGTGACAGCTGCCGGTTCTCGATCACCGGCAGGAGCAGCGGCAAAGGATACGAGTGCCATGGAGGCAACGGCGATTCGAAGCAGACGGATTGCACGAGTTTTCATGGGGGGCGATCAATGGGTGGGCGTTATCGAAGATCGTTGCCGGAACCTTGTCTAGGTCAAGGATTCCCAAAAGTTTTCACCAAATCTTCTGAGCTTGGCCTTTGTACCCGACTTGGTGCCTTTGGTAACCCTTCAACCGAGTGGGTCCAAGCAAACCGTTAGGCGGGTCTATTTGCTCCTCCGAAGGAACCATCGCCCATAGAGGACCCTGATGCCTATTGACTAGACGATGTCGTACGTTTGCCACTCACCGGGCTTGCGGGAGGTATTTACCAAGGGCGCATTGTGGCCATAGAACGAGGCTGCCTGACCGTTGAAATAGGTTTTGTTCTGATAAGAATCGAGCACCTGGATCTCGTAGCGTCCTTGAAAGTAGACGCCGCTGTTGCCTCTGCCTTGCCCATCACCCTTCACCTCGGCTGGAGAGGCCCATTCCAGATGCAGCTGGATTGCGCCGAATTCCTGGCGGGTCATCAAGCCCTTGCCGCGCACCTCCATGTGGCCATTCTCCAACTTCCACTTCGGCTCGCTACCATCGTCACTCTTCCAGGCAGAGAGATCCTTGCCATCGAACAGCACCACCGCATCCGACGGAGGCGAACCGGCGGTGCCCGGTGTGACAACGGCCGGTTCTCGGTCGCCGGCGGGAGCGGCGGCAAAGGATACGAGTGCCATGGAGGCAGCGGCGATTCGAAGCAGACGGATTGCACGAGTTTTCATGAGAATCGATAAATGGGTGGGCGTTGTTACGAATCGTTGCGGGAAGCGCTTCTCGGTCAAGGATTCCTCAAAGGTTTTAACAACTCCTGAAGTTTGGCCTTTGAACCTGACTCAGAGACTTTGATAACACTTTGCAACCGTGAGTGCCTTTGCGCCCAGCCTATTACTGCTCATCCCCGCCTACAACGAGGAGAACCGTATCGGGCCCGTCTTGGAAGACTACGCCGACTACTTCGGCCGGCACTATGCCGGCAAATTTCGTCTGGTGGTCGTGCTCAACGGATGTCGAGACAACACCTTGGGAGTGGTTGAGCTTGCTGAAAAACGTCATCCTTGCATCACACACAGCGAGTTTGCCGGGGCCATCGGCAAGGGAGGGGCCCTCATTGAAGGACTCAAGCTGGCGCCCTTGGCGGACCTCATTGGCTATGTGGACGCCGACGGAGCAACGCCACCCAAGGCCTTCCACGACCTGGTGCGTTCATTGGAAACCCCCTCTGTTGCCTGCGCCATCGCCTCCCGCTGGATTCCTGGTGCCATCGTCCATCATTTCCAACCGGAGAACCGTCGATTTGCCAGCCGCCTGTTCCATCTCTTTGTCGAACTGTTTTTCAGGATGCGCATCTTGGACACCCAATGTGGGGCCAAGGTCATTCGCCGCCATGCCGTCGAGACCATCCATGAGCGTCTCACCTTGGCGGACCTCGCCTTCGACGTGAACCTGCTTTACTCGCTCAAGCAGGCGGGATTTGCGATCCGAGAAATCGCGACAGAGTGGTCCGACAAGAGTGGTTCCAAGGTGGTTTTTAATCTGCGGACAAGTCTCAACATGCTGCTGTCCTTGATTCGCTTGAGACTGATTTACTCACCATTTTACCGATGGCTCGGACCCCTCCGTCCCGTAGAGGCTTGGCTCTATACTCAACTGCGGGCCCCGCAACCGATCTGGCATGACGAGCACACCGGTGCAGGACTCAAGGCGGGAGTGAAACCAAAACCAGATCCCACAACCTCACGCTCACAGTGAGCGGGCGGGATCTGTGGCCGAACCGAGAAGCTTGTCAGACTCCCGGCTGAGGAATCGCTCGACCGCCTCAAACTTAGCCACATTCTCGGGCTTCAGAGCCATTAGAGCACGATGAGCATCCAGGCAGCACTTCAAAACCTCTGCTTTTGAAGCAGCTTCAAGGACAACCTCTTCCGTTTTCGGCAGCGAATCGGGCAAGCGATCGGCAGTCAGCAAGGAAACTTGATTGAGGACCCCATGATCCTCCAAACCATCGAGAATGCGTTGCGGAGCCTCATACAAGGTGAAGGCTGTTCCAGTGGACCCCACCAAGCGGGACAACGTGCCTGAGAAACCGCTATCCATCATCAAGGCTCGCGACAAATCCAACACCACACTGCCGACCCCTTGATCTTTAAGCCGAACAACGAGCTTTTCGAACGCGGGCGCTGATTCAGCAGCAGCCCGACCCTCGAGACGAACAAACGCCTGAGGGCCATCCAGACTCACCGAGATGGAGCAACCTGGCAGCGGCATGAGGTGACTATCTCCACCGAGAATTTGGGGGTCAAGACATGGCCGAGCTGATGATCTCAGTGGGGATTTGTCTGTACCGTTTCGAAAACCACAGAAAGGGCCGATTTGAAAACGGTGCGATCACCGCCTTGCGAGGGAGGCTTCTTCGCCAATGAAGATCGGACCATCTTCATTGGGTTGAGGCTATGAACGCA